>CAZQVU010000112.1:0-3908 GCA_964596885.1 uncultured Planctomycetia bacterium | reverse complement strand
TCCACATCCCAAAAGTATTTTGACAAAAAGGAAGGAATATTATTAATTGCTTTTTTACTCACATTTTTCCTTTTTGAATTATTACCCATATGCAATTTGAACCACTTTCTAATTTCTCTCTTATCAAATTTCCGCTGCCCCCAACCCTTATAGTAGGGGTTTCAGATTTTTTAAGCATCCTGTAGATAGTAATAGGAGGACATCTAAAAATCGGCTATCTCCCTTACAGAAAGTAACTTATTACTGAATCTTTTACCATATTTTTTCTCTTTCATAATCATCACTAAATATATTATATTACATCTTTTTATCTTTATCAATATTTATCAATCTTTATCAATTAATATCTACCAATTGCTGAATTCTAATACAGTTGTTTAATAGGTAGATCCTTCTCAACCGACCTTAAGTGATCTTTTATGAATTTCTTTATACTTAGTTTTCTATTTTTAATCAGTGGCATTAAATCTAAAGCAAAAATTAAAGAAGTACTTTTTGAAAACTGATGAGTTTTATTATATATGGCATTGCTTTTCATTCTGCATAAAGCTGCCTCATTATATCTATGAGATTTATATATCTGGGACTTAAAAACTTCAAGAAGTTTTGATAAAAGTTCCTCATAACCTGAGACATCAAAGACTATTTTTTCTTTATCTGGTAGCCAATCTAAACTACCCCATACTTCAACTCCATAGACCTCCTTAGGTCTTTTAGCCTTAGTAATTTTTCTTAGGGCACCTATTACTCTTAAACTAACAGCGACATGCGTTGGGTGTCTATCATATAAGTTATGAGTATAGATTGTATGAGGGTTTAATAGTTCGACTATCTCTTTTATCTTATCTTCTATCTCTTTCTTATATGAAGGATTCTTAATTAATGATGAGGGGTATCTTAAAAAGGCAACTCCTGAGTAACCTCCTATCTTAGCTGCTTTTATCTGTTCATCTTCTCTTATCTTTTGTATCCTGGACGGAGAATAATCTTTATATTTAGGATGGATGGGCCTTCCCCGATTATTTCCTACAACCACTCCAAAGAAATTGTTATTCTTACTATTAAAGTGCTTAACAATACCGTCGAAACCGATTAATTCTATATCATCACAATGGGCACCTATTGCCAGGTGGGTAATCTTTTTAAATGCACTCTTAAGATGTTCTCTATCGGACATCCATATCTGGACCTTAATATTCCTTTTTATCATCCTTTAGTTTATCTAAAATCTCATAAAGAAATCTATGTAGGGATTATCTGTTTTTTCGGACATCTTCTTATAATGATAACTTATGAATATTAAAAGAAGTCCAATAAAAATTAAAAGGGTCGCAACGATTATCTCCAGCAATCTTTCAAAGATTGCTATCAAAATTCCAGCAATAATAAAAAGAATGCCTAATATCATAACAAAACCTCCTTAGTGAGTGTATCATAAGTGATGAACTCTCTTAAGAGAAAATTTTGAGATTGGTGGACTTTCTCAGCAATCTCCCTACAATAATCCTCAAGCGAAAAACCTTTAAAATGGTTCCTTAACATTATGGAAGATATGATATATACCTGATAATTTCACCCAGAGTTTAAAGGGATTATCTCTATCTGTAATCTTAATCCTCCTTAAGGCAAAGATATCATCATTATTCCTTCTATCTCTATTAAAGCCGCGATTTGTGGTAAAGGCTGCTAAGTATCCTGAATCCTTTAAGATGCTCTGGGCATCTCTATTAAACCCACCTGTGCAATAGGCAAAAAAGTGCACAGGTTTATCTGTTATCCTTTCTAATTTTATCTTAGATTGAATTATCTCTCTTTTCATCTCCTTGACATCTAATGAAGGAAGATATTTTTCGCTTAAGGTATGTGAGCCAAAATATATATCATTTTTAATCATCTCATTTATCTGGCTGATTTTAAGATAGTCCTTCTTTCCTATCTTGTTAACCACTACAAAAATCATAGCAGGAAAATCATTCTCCTTAAGTAGAGGGTAGGCATAGGTAAAGTTATCCTGATAGCCGTCATCAAAGGTAATAAGAACCAAATTTTTCTCTTTTATCTTTTTATTACCTTTTACATAATCTAAGTATTCATAAGGAGTTATAACTCTATAGTTATTATTTTTTATAAACTCCATCTGCTTGCTGAATGTATCTGGACTAACATTTACAAGGTTTCCTTTATCAGGCGGACTTATGTGGTGATACATCAAAACAGGAATATTATATAAATTACACCTAGCATAGAAATAAAAACAACTTGTGCCAATAACAACAATAATAAAGGATATAATAAGTATCTTAATAATTGAATTAAATATACGAACAAATATATTTGACATAATCTTTACTTTTTTAAAACCTCTTCTTCATCTGGTTTTGAAAAGTGACTAAATAAATAACTCACCAGAGCAATTACAACCAGCATCCCCCAGCCTAACAATAAAATCACCTGCTGAGGATAATTCCCATATGGATGCATAATGTCCTTTCTTAGTGAATGTATTAAAAGTCCTATTAATAAAATGGGTATAATGTATTTAACTAAATATGTCCACCATTTACCAATTCTTATTTCACTTACATCATTAATATAGGCGCGGAGCTTCTCTGCGCCATAAATCCAACCCACAGCAATTGCCTCTAACAATCCTATAAAGACAAGACCATAATGGGTAATAAAATGGTCTACTATATCAAGATAATATAAACCGGCAAAAGTAGTAAATAAAATACCACTCATAAAACCAAAAATACAAACATATAAACTAATATCCTGTCGTCTAATGTGGGGATATCTATCTGAGATAACAGTAGTCACTGCTTCAACTAAGCTGAAAGCGCTGTCAATACCCAGGGTTATGAGCATAATAAAAAATAAGGCTGCAAATAGAGGTGCAAAAGGTATAAGGGAGAGGGCTTTTGGAAAAACAATAAAAGCCAGAGGTGGACCTGATGAAGCCAGTTGCTCTATGTCTATACCCTGCTTATAACTCATATATCCTAAGGTACTAAAAACTGCAAATCCAGCAATTATAGATATACAGGAATTAACTACAGAGGTGACAATTGCATTTTTTGAGATATCACTCGTATGATGCTGATAACTAGCATAGGCAATCATAATACCAAAGGCTAAACTTAAGGTGAAAAATATCTGACTGGCGGCTGCTGCCAACACCTCAGCATCTAAAAGAGCTGAAAAATCAGGTTTAAGATAATATGTAATCCCTTCTAATGAACCGGGAAGGGTTACCCCTCTAATAACCAAAACCATCAAAAGAATAATTGGTAGCGGCATAGTAATTGTTACTACTTTACCAACGCTTTTAATGCCTTTCCAGATTGAAAAATATATCAACAGCCAGATTAAGACTAAAGCAAATAATACGCTAATTACAACAAAACCTATCTCTTCAGGTCCGGTGCTTAAATGAAGAACCTCATCTAAGAAAAACTTCTTAGTATCAGTGCCCCATTTAATAGTAAAAGAATATATAAAATATAAAAAAGACCAGCCCATGACCACAGCATAATAACTACAGACAACAAAACCACACAAAATTGCCCCAAAACCAATTGATGAAAGTCTATGTTTAATCTTTCTAAAAGCACCGATAGCACCGAGTTGCATCCGTTGTCCAATAGCAAATTCTAAAATTAAAAGTGGAATACCCAAGACTAAAAGCATGATAATATAAGGTATCAAAAAGGCACCACCACCATATTTCCCAGCCAAATACGGAAATCTCCAGACATTACCTAAGCCGACTGCAGAACCAATGGTAGCAAAGATAAAGATAGTTCTTGAACGCCATCTTAATCTCTCCATCTTTATTAAGACCACAATTTACAGAATATAAGTGAATGCAAATTGTATAGCCAAACTTAACGCCGAAACTTTCAGGA
>CAZQVU010000111.1:0-3925 GCA_964596885.1 uncultured Planctomycetia bacterium | reverse complement strand
ACTTAAGTTAATTGACACAGGTTTGCCTTTATGATAAAATACGCCATATGAAGAGGTTAACAGAAATAATCTCAAGGTTTAAAAAAGCAAAGATACTGGTCATTGGTGATTTAATTCTTGATGAATTTATCTGGGGGAAGGTTAGCCGCATTTCACCTGAGGCACCTGTTCCAGTAGTTAGAGTATCTTCGCAGTCATTTATGCCTGGAGGGGCAAGCAATGTTGCTAATAACATTCGCATCCTGGGTGGCAATGTTAGCCTAGCTGGTGTTATAGGAAATGATTTATACGGTGATATATTAAAACAGCAGCTTGAAGAATATAAGATAGATATAGGTGGTCTGGTAGTTGATGAGCAAAGACCCACTACTCTAAAGACTAGAGTAATAGCCCATAGTCAGCAGGTAGTTCGGATTGATAAAGAGAGTGAGACTCGTATAGATGGAAGAGAACTCAAGTATATTTTAGATTATACAGAGAGAAGAATCAAAGATGTAGATGCTGTAATAATTGAAGATTATGGAAAGGGCGTTATTACCGGCAAATTATTAAATAATATTTTATCTATTGCAAAGAAACATAAAAAGATAATTACTATTGATCCCAAGGAGGACCATTTTTCGGTATATAAAGAAGCGACGGTTATTACACCAAATAAATCAGAACTTGCCCAAGCGACCCATATAAAGATAGAAGATTTTAAAACCTTAAAGAAAGCAGCCTTAAAACTTCTGAAGAGATTAAAGATAAAAGGTATTCTGGTTACCTTAGGTGAAGATGGAATGTGTCTTTTTGAAAGCAGCAAGAAGATAACTCACATACCTACCGTCGCGCAAGAAGTCTTTGATGTTTCTGGTGCAGGGGATACTGTAATTGCTGTTGTAACCTTATCTTTAGCCAGCGGAGCTAATTTAAAAGAGGCTGCTTATATCTCAAATTGCGCTGCTGGAGTGGTGGTTGGTAAGGTAGGTATAAGTGTCTGTACAGAGAAAGAGTTAAAAGAGAAAATAGCCTTAGAGAGTAAAAGGTTAAAAGAAGAAGGAAGAGGTAGATAATGAAAGCAGCAGGCATTATCCCGGCCAGATATGACTCAAGTCGGTTTAAAGGCAAGGTTTTGGAGAAGATTAAAGGAAAACCCTTACTCTGGTATGTTTTTCAGAGAGCCAATGAAGCCAAACTCTTAGATGAGGTAATTATTGCCACTGATGATAAAAGGATTAGAAGGGTGGCTGAAGGGTTTGGTGCTAAAGTTGAGATGACGGATTCTAATCTGGCTACTGGCACAGATAGGATCGCTCAAGTAGCAGAAGGTTTGTATTCGGATGTGATTGTTAACATTCAGGGAGATGAACCTCTAATTCACCCACCATTAATTGATGAGTTGATTCAGAAACTATACGATGATCCCAGTCTGAATATAGTTACCGCTGTCTATAGGACCAATAAAAAAAGCGCTCTCGATAATCCCAATATTGTTAAGGTAGTTAAATCTAAAGATGATTTCGCTTTTTATTTCTCCCGTTCACTTATACCTTATCCTAGAAATCAGGAGAATCTCTATTTTTTAAAGCATTTAGGAATATATGCCTATAGAAGAGGTTTTTTGCTCAGTTATAACACCTTACCACCTTCTGACTTAGAGGAGATAGAAGGTTTGGAACAACTTCGTATTTTAGAATATGGATATAAGATTAAAGTAGTTGAATCTGAGGTAGATTCTATTGGTGTTGATACCCCTGAGGACCTGGAGGTAGTGAAACAGATTATGGAGCAAGATAATGCCTAAATACATTTTTGTTACGGGCGGAGTTGTATCAAGTTTAGGAAAAGGGATTGCCTCTGCCTCAATAGGTAAACTCCTTGAATGTCAAGGCTTGAAGGTTACATTGGCTAAATTTGATCCATACTTGAATGTTGACCCCGGGACAATGAATCCTTATCAACACGGTGAAGTATATGTGACTGAAGATGGAGCCGAGACAGATTTAGATTTAGGTCATTATGAAAGATTTACCCACGCCCCAATAGGAAAGAATAACAATGTAACTACAGGCCAAGTTTATCATACAGTTATTGAGAGAGAAAGAAGAGGTGAATATCTTGGAGGGACTGTACAGGTTATTCCTCATATAACCGATGAGATTAAACGAAGAATCAAGCAGGTTACCGCCGGCAAATATTTTGATGTGGTCATAAATGAGATAGGAGGAACTGTAGGTGATATAGAAAGCCTACCTTTTTTAGAAGCCATTAGGCAATTCCGTCAGGATGTTGGTAAGGATAATGTGATATATATCCATCTAACTCTTATTCCATACATTAAAGCCGCTCAAGAGATAAAGACAAAACCTACCCAGCACAGCGTTGGAAAACTTCGTGAAATAGGTATTCAGCCTGATATTCTTTTATGCAGAACAGAGAAAAAATTGACTAAGGAGGCAAGAGAAAAGATAGCTCTATTTTGTAATGTTGAAAAAGAGGCTGTTATCGAGGCACCTGATGTAAGAACTATATATGAGGTGCCTCTGGTATTTAAAGAGGGTGGTTTAGATAAGATAATTGAAGAAAAACTTCATCTCAAAGGCAAGGAAAGCGATTTAGACAGATGGAAGAAAGAGATTGTTGATGTTGCTTTAAATCCTGCCCAAAATGTAAAGATTGCTGTTGTAGGCAAATATATTCAATTGCAGGATGCCTATAAGTCAATATACGAGGCATTAAGACATGCAGGTATTGCTAATAATTGTGAGGTCCAGATTAAAAAGATAGATTCAGAGAATTTAAACAAAAAGACAGTTAATATATATTTAAAAGACATAGATGGAATATTAGTTCCTGGTGGCTTTGGGCAAAGGGGTATAAAGGGCAAAATCGCGGCTATAAATTATGCCCGGATTCATAAGATTCCATTTTTAGGTATATGTTTGGGTATGCAGTGTGCGGTAATTGAATTTGCTCAGAATGTCTGTGGTTTAAAAAATGCCAATTCTACAGAATTCAACAAAAGGACAAAATATCCAGTAATTAGTCTTCTTGGGGAACAGAGAAATATTAAAAGGTTGGGAGGCACTATGCGTTTAGGTGCTTATTCATGCAGTCTTAGAAGAGGTAGCCGCAGTCGAAGGGCTTATAAGAAAGCGGTCGTTTATGAAAGACACCGGCATAGGTATGAATTTAATAACAGGTTCTGGAAGTTAATGGAGAAGCACGGTTTGGTAATTGCTGGTGTTCATAAGGACAAAAATTTAGTTGAGATTATAGAATTAAAGGAACATCCATGGTTTGTGGCTACTCAGTTTCATCCAGAGTTTAAATCTAAACCAGATAAGGCACATCCTTTGTTCGTTGATTTTGTAAAGAACGCCATAAGATTAAAAAAGAAGGATGAAAAAAAGACAAAAACAAGTAAGAATTAATGATATAAAGGTAGGGGCAGATGCTCCTTTCTTTCTCATAGCAGGCCCTTGTGTAATAGAATCTGAAGAATCTCTTATGAGGCATGCTGAAGAGTTAAAAAGGATACAGGAAGAGGTAGATATTCCTCTTATTTTTAAGTCAAGTTATGATAAGGCAAACAGGACTTCAGTAAATTCCTTTAGGGGTGTGGGTATAAAAGAGGGTCTTAAATTACTTTCAAAGGTAAAGAAAAAATATAGCTTACCAGTTCTAAGTGATGTACATACTGAAAGCCAGGTAGAGATGGCTAAGGATATTCTCGATGTGATACAGATTCCTGCGCTTTTATCACGCCAGACTGATTTGATTATCGAGGTTGCCAAGACAATGAAACCAATAAATGTAAAAAAAGGCCAATTTTTATCTCCCTATGATATAAAGTATGTTATTGAAAAGATTAACTCTGTTGGAAACGACCAGATACTTCTTACTGAAAGAGGTTATATGTTCGGTTACAACAACCTGGTGA
>CAZQVU010000110.1:2628-3927 GCA_964596885.1 uncultured Planctomycetia bacterium | reverse complement strand
AGCATAGCGCAAAGCGCATGGCGAAGAAAAGATTTATCGCTATGGCCCTATACGCTTAGCCCTTTGCTCTATGCTCTATGCACTATGCAGAGGGAGGGGACGAAAAAAGATGAAAGTTAATGTTTTGTTTTTAGTGATAGTCATAGTGATGCTGGTAATATTAATGCTTTTGGTGGTGCAACTACCCGAGAGGATAACTAAGCCCGTGCCTCAACAAGAAGTCTGGAGTGCTAAAGACCAGCTTGACTATGCCAATACACTTCTTGCTAAAGGCTTACAAAAGGAGGCAGCTTCGGTTTTTGAAAAATACATTGAGACCGCAAAGGCAGATGGTGAAGAAATTGCTAAGGTCTGCTATCGCCTGGGTAGTATTTATATGGATTTATACCAGTATGAAAAAGCCCTCGCTCTATTTTATCGTGCAGAGATGCTGGATAAAGATGCAGAATTTATACAAGAGATGAATCAAAAGATTGTTGAGGCTTTAGAAAACTTAGGACTGAGTTCACAGGCTCAATATGAACTGGCTAAAAGAGTCTCTTTAGGTGATACATCAACAAAAAAAGGAGAGGTTGTGGCACGGATAGGTAAACGTGAGATTACCCAGAGTGAAATAGATAAAGCATTAGCAGACCTTCCTGAATGGATGCGTAAAGAGATGACCAAAAAGGACAAGCGCCTCGAATTTATCCGTAATTATGTGGCAACTGAGGTGTTATATGAGAAAGCAAAGAGATTGGGTATAGATAAGAAGGCCGAGATACGCCAGACTTTAGAGAGGACAAAGAAACAGCTCGTAGTTCAGGATTACATAAGTAAAGAGATTGAAAAGAGACTCAAAATAGACCCTCAAGATGTGGAGAACTATTATCAAGCAAATAAGGATAAATATACTGAACCAGCGAAGATAAAAATAAGTTATGTTGAATTTAGCGAGGATTCAGAGAAGGAAAAAGCGCTAAAAGAGTTAGATGAAGGTAAGGGTAAAAAAGTAGAAGGATGGATTAGCCGTGGCTCAAGTTATATTAGCGGTATCGGAGAGGCAAAGGATGTCGTTGAAAGTCTTTTTCTTAAGGAAAAGGGCGAGCGCACCGATCCTTTAAAGATCAAAGATAAATTTTATATATTCTCCATAGAGGATAAACGACCAGAAAAGGTAAGAAGCTTTGATGAGGTAAAGACTCAGGTGGAGTATGAATATAGGATGGAGAAAGAACGCAGTATTACCGATTCATTGTTAAAAGACGCTTTAGAAGAACAGGAAGTAGAGATTTATTCTGTTAAAGATAAAGAGTAGCA
>CAZQVU010000110.1:0-2528 GCA_964596885.1 uncultured Planctomycetia bacterium | reverse complement strand
ACGCTTTAGAAGAACAGGAAGTAGAGATTTATTCTGTTAAAGATAAAGAGTAGCAGAGGGCAGAGGGCAAAGAGCAAAGGGCATAGAGCAAAGAGCAAAGAGTTAGGATTAGAGAGATGTATAAATATAGAAATAAAATACAAAAAGGAAGGTATTTTAACGCCATGCGCTATGCTCTATGCGCTATGCACTTTAACGCCATGCACTATGCGCTATGCTCTATGCGCTATGCACTCTGCGTCATGCGCTTTAACGCTATACTCTATGCCCTATGCGCTATGCTATTAATACTGACTTTAATACCATCTATATGCTTGGCTAAGGAAGATACTTCTGATAAACTGCCTCTTGAGGTTTCTGCCTCGGTGGATAAGAATAAAGTAACCATTGGGGATAAGATAACCTATACCATTACCGTTAAAGCAGACAAAGATATTGAGATAAAGTTTCCCCAAATCCTGCCAGAAAACCTGGGAGGTTTTGCAATTAAAGATTTTGGCACATCAGAGAAGGGATGGTTTAAAACCAAAACCTATCGTAAGTGGTATATACTTGATACCTATGTAAGTGGCAAATATTCAATTCCCGAGGCTACAATTAAATACAGAAAGTATGGCCAGAAAGAATGGCAAGAGGCTTCCACTGATGAGATTACTGTAGAAGTAGAAAGTATCTTAGAGAACGCCGAAGATAAACGCGATATACGAGAAATTGCTGGACCAATTGGTTTTCCTGTTAGAATTCCCTGGTATGTGTGGGGGAGTGCCGCCTTTATAGTTGTAGGTGGAGGTATTGCGTTTTTCTTATTCAAACGCAAAAGGGTAGAAGAGGTCTTTATTCCTCCCCGACCTGCACATGAGATTGCTTATGAGGCACTTGAGGCACTTAAACAGAAGGAATATCTAAAGCGGAAAGAATATAAACTTTATTATATCGAATTATCTGATATTGTGAGGCACTATTTAGAAAATCGCTTCAATTTACGCGCGCCAGAGATGACTACAGAGGAATTTTTAAATAGCGTAAGAGACAACAAGGCACTTTCTTATGAACACAAAAGTCTTTTGCGTGATTTTTTATCTCATTGCGACCTTGTTAAGTTTGCTAAATATGAGCCTGCTGAAAAAGAGGTAGATTTAAGTTTTGAATCGGCAAAGAGACTGATTGACCAGACAAAAGAGCAAAGAGCATAGCGCAAAGCGCATAGCGAGGAAAAGATTTATCGCTATGCCCTATGCGCTTAGCCCTATGCCCTTAGCCCTATGCAATTACAATGAGCTTTCAAAATCCTTTATTTTTATTACTGATTCCTATAGTTTTAGTAGGAGCATACTACTTACGAAAGAGAAAGATTAAGGCAAACCTTACCTTTTCTACAGATAGACTCCTTAAAGGGGTGAAGCCATCTCTAAAAGTACTTTTGAGCAACAATGTGTATTTGTTACGGATTGTAGCTCTTTGTCTAATAGTATTAGCTTTAGCCAGACCTCAAGAACCCCTGGAGGAATCTAAGATTGAAACCGAAGGCATTGATATTGTTTTAGCCTTAGATGTTTCTACAAGTATGCTGGCTGAGGATTTTACATTGAGAGGTAAGAGAGTCAACCGTCTGGAGGCAGTAAAGGATGTTGTGCGGAGTTTCATTCAGGGTAGGAAAAACGACCGTATAGGATTGATAGCCTTTGCAGCGCGAGCATATACTGTAAGTCCGCTGACTCTTGATTACAACTGGTTGCTTCAAAACCTTGAACGTGTCAAGATAGGAATGATTGAAGATGGCACTGCCATAGGTTTGGGCTTGGCATCCAGTCTAAATCGACTTAAGGATACAAAAGCCAAAAGCAAAGTAGTTATTTTACTAACTGATGGAAGAAATAATGCTGGTGATATTTCACCTTCTTTGGCAGCAGAGATTGCCAAGTCTTTAGGTATAAAAGTGTATACTATTGGGGCTGGTACTAAGGGCCTAGCCCCTTATCCGGCAAGGGATTTTTTTGGTAATAAGGTTTATCGATCAGTAAAGATAGAGATTGATGAAGATACCTTAATGGATATTGCTGCTAAGACAGGAGCAAAGTATTTTCGGGCTACTGACACAAAGTCTTTACGAGAGATTTACAGTGAGATTGATAAGATGGAGAAGACACCTGTGGAAGAGAAAGGCTATTTGGAATATAAGGAGTTGTTTACCGGCTTTTTAGGCATTGCTTTGGCACTTATTCTGCTGGAAGTGGGTTTGAGTAATACTATTTTAAGAAGAATACCTTGAAGAAGTGCCTAAAGTTGTAAAATACTTAAAGTGCCTAAAAGAAATGCCTAAAGTTGTAAAGTGAGCTAAAGTCAATTTTAGGCACTTTAGGCACTTTGAAACTTTCTAATTTTTATGAGATTTGCTAATTTAGGAGCATTATATCTGTTGTGGATTATAGCAGCACTTGCTGGATTTTATCTTTGGTCATCCAGAAAAAGAAAGGCCGCAATGGAGCGGTTTGCTCAAAAGGACCTTATTGCAGATTTAACCTCTTCAT
>CAZQVU010000109.1:0-3929 GCA_964596885.1 uncultured Planctomycetia bacterium | reverse complement strand
AAAAAGTTTATGAATTCCCGGCTAAAAATCTCTGTAATCAGACCTGGCCGCCGAATATTCTGCCTTATGGCAGGGGGGGTGCTGGTGCATTTTGTGACTCAGAAAATACTTGACAAATTTTTTATTTTTGTTAATATAATTAGCACTCTCGCTTTAAGAGTGCTAATTTTTTAAGAGGTTTGGATGCAAATGAATATAAGTGCTTTAAATGAAAGAAGAAACAGAATTCTAAAAGCACTAATATCGCTTTATATTAAACATGTAGAACCTATAAGTTCTAAGTTTATAAAACAGAAATATAACTTTTTAATCAGTTCTGCGACAATCAGGAATATAATGCATGAACTTGAGGAGATGGGTTATATTAAGCAACCTTATACCTCTTCAGGCCGTATTCCAACAGATAAAGGGTATCGCTATTATATTGACTTTTTGATGAAAAAAGAAGACCTGACTTCTTATCAGAAACAAAAACTTAAAAAAGAATACCAGGCATTATCTAAAAAAGTCGAAGATGTTATAAATAAGGCTACAGAGATTCTATCCTCTATGAGTTATGAAGCAGGAGTAAATCTTTTTTTTAATTTTAAAGAAAGTCTATTAAGACACATCGATTTAGTAAATATAACTTATGGAAGAATTTTGCTTACCGTGGTTACTGATTCAGGAGCGATAAAGGATTATGTGATTAAATTAAGTGAACCAGTGGCTGATAATGAACTGAGAGAGATTTCAAATTTCTTAAATATCTATTTACAGAATGTGCCATTATCTAGAATCAAGACAGAATTAAATAAGCATCTAAAAGAAAAAGAAAAAGAGGGTTTATCTGTTGATTTAACCAAGAAAACTTTAGAGATTTTCGATTCTAAAGATATTTTTGAAGATGAATATGAGATTTATCAAAACGGTATAAATTATATTTTAAAAAAGCCAGAATTCAGGGATATAGACAGGCTGAAATGTATTTTAGATGTCTTAGAGAATAAAGAGGCAATAAGCAAGATTCTAAGAGATAGTTTTGACCCTTCTTTAAAGAGAGTGAAGGTTTTAATTGGTAGAGAAAATAAGCATAAGAGCATCCAGGAATGCAGTCTGGTTATTTCTAATTACAGGATTGGTAATAGGACAGTTGGGCTCTTAGGACTTCTTGGTCCTACGAGAATGGCCTATTCTAAGTTGTTGCCCCTAATGGAATATATGTCAGAGGTTTTATCTAAGGTTCTAACCCGATGTCTATTAGATTATGAGGAAGATGAGATAGATGAGTAAGATTAAAGACAGGGACAAGAAGAAAGAAAAGACTCACAAGCAGATAAAGGAAGAAAAAGAGGTTTTATCAATTAAGGTTCAAGAATATAAAGAACTTAAAGAAAAGGCTAAATTAGCAGATGAACGCCTCGAGATGTTAATGAGGATCCAGGCTGAGTTTGAGAATAGTAAGAAACGCATGGAAAAGGAAAAAGCCGAATTTATTAAGTTTGCTAATAATGAATTGATTTCAAGGCTTTTACCTATATTGGATAATTTTCGTTTAGCAGTAAAAACCATAGATAGAAATCATAATATTAAGGATATAATTGCCGGCATCGAACTTATTGAAAAGCACTTTGAAGACACCCTTAAAGAATTTGGGCTTGAAGAGATAAAGGCAGTTGGTGAGAGGTTTAATCCTCATTATCATAAAGCAATCGCTCATGAGGAGACCGATGAATATGAGGACGAGATTGTAATGGAGGAGTTTCAGAAAGGATATTTATTAAACGGCCGCTTGTTAAGGCCAGCGGTGGTTAAAGTGGCTAAGAAACCAAAAACAGAAAACGGTTGTAAGTCATAAGTCACAAGTCACAAGAGAGAAGTCACAAGTCATAGGTCACAAGTAAAAACTTATGACTTAAAACTTGTAACTTATAACTACGAACAACTGAAAGGAGTGAGGATATGGCAAAGGCAATAGGAATTGATTTAGGCACAACCAATTCATGTGTAGCTGTGATGGAAGGTGGCGAACCAAAGGTTATAGCTAATGCTGAAGGTATGCGGACTACTCCCAGTGTGGTTGCCTTCACCAAGGATGGAGAAAGATTAATAGGTCAGGCGGCAAAACGTCAGGCAGTAACCAATCCTGAAAATACTATTTTCTCCATTAAGAGATTTATGGGAAGGTCTCATAGTGAGGTAAAGGAAGAAGAAAAATTAGTCCCTTATAAGATTGAAGGTGGTGCCAACGAGAGTATAGTTGTAAAAATCCGTGATAAGGCGTATACACCCCCTGAGATCTCGGCTATGATTTTACAGAACTTGAAGCAGACAGCAGAAAGCTACTTAGGCGAGAAGGTAACTGAGGCAGTAATTACTATTCCGGCCTATTTTAATAGTTCACAGCGTCAGGCTACTGAAGATGCCGGTAGAATTGCCGGGCTTAAGGTTTTGCGCATTATCAATGAACCAACAGCTGCCAGTTTAGCATATGGTCTTCAAAAGAAGAAGAATGAAAAGATTGCTGTTTTTGACTTAGGTGGCGGCACATTTGATATTTCTATTCTTGAAGTTGGAGAAGGCGAGAAAGACCAATGGGTGCTTGAGGTAAAAGCCACTAATGGTGATACGCATTTAGGCGGTGATAATTTTGACCAGAGGATACTGGATTGGATAGCCGATGAATTTGAAAAAGAACACGGCATAGATTTAAGAAAGGATAAGATGGCTCTTCAGAGATTAAAAGAGGCTTCAGAAAGAGCGAAATGCGAATTATCTTCAAATCTAAAGACAGAGATTAATCTGCCGTTTATTACAGCTGATGCTTCTGGTCCTAAGCATTTAGTTATGACTCTCACCAGGGCTAAATTGGAACAACTTGTAGATGATTTATTGCAGAGAACTATCGGTCCCTGTAAACAGGCTCTGGAAGATGCTAAATTAAAACCCCATGAAATAGATGAGGTAGTTCTTGTTGGTGGACAGACAAGAATGCCCAAGGTTCAAGAATTAGTAAAGAACCTTTTTGGTAAAGAGCCGCATAAGGGTGTAAATCCTGATGAGGTTGTTGCTGTAGGGGCGGCTATCCAGGCAGGAATTTTAACTGGTGAAAGTGAGGCTAAGGATATACTGCTTTTAGATGTAACTCCCTTATCTTTAGGCATTGAGACATTGGGCAATGTATTTACTAAATTGATTGAGAGGAATACTACCATCCCGACTAGAAAGAGTCAGATATTTTCAACGGCTACTGATAACCAACCGTCGGTGACTATAAGAGTTTTACAGGGAGAGCGTGCTATGGCAAGTGATAATATAGAACTGGGAAGATTTGATTTGGTTGGTATTCCTCCTGCACCTAGGGGTGTTCCTCAGATTGAGGTTACTTTTGATATTGACACTAATGGTATTGTCCATGTAAGCGCCAAGGATTTAGGTACTGGTAAAGAACAGTCAATTCGCATCACTGCACCAAAGAAACTCTCCGAAGAAGAGATAGAAAGGATGATAAAAGAGGCAGAGGCCCACGCCGAAGAGGATAAAAGGAAGAAGGAAGAGGCAGAGGTGCGAAATCAAGCAGATACCCTTATTTATGCAACAGAGAAATCCTTAAAGGACTACGGAGACAAAATTGACTCAAAAGAGAAAGAGAATATCCAGAAGAAAGTAGAAGAGTTGAAAAAAATGCTAAAAGAGGAGAAGGATGTTTCGAAGATTAAAACTGCTATGGAAGAATTAGGCAAGGCTTCACATAAATTGGCTGAAGAGGTTTACAAAGATGCCCAGGCTAAACAGGCTCAACAGCAGGCTAAAAAAGATGATAAGAAAGAGGAAAAATCTTCTGATAAAAGAGAAGAGGATGTAGTTGATGCAGATTATAAAGTAGAAGATGAAGATAAGAAAAACGAAAAAAAAGATAAATAACAAATAACAAGCACCAAGCGTCAAAT
>CAZQVU010000108.1:0-3966 GCA_964596885.1 uncultured Planctomycetia bacterium | reverse complement strand
CAAGATAGCAGATATAATGATAAAATTAGCCAGACCCGCACACAAATTGATGAAAGTAGAGGTTAAGACAAAAAGAAATACCATTCTAAAAAGGGTTATTCGGCCTGTTACTTCTGATATACAGATTACAAATATATCGTTTGCTCAGGATTTTAAAAGAGTATATATTTATTTGCAAAACAACTCAGAAAAAGATTTAAAATTAAATAAATTATTTTTAGATACCCAAGATATTACTTTAAAACTTGAGTATAGAGAATATATTATTAAATCGGGTAAAAAACAGCTTTATGTGGTCAATTTAGATAAACCTCTTAAAAAGGGTGAATATATATCAATAAAGGCTATCTTCGATGAAGATAATATAATAGAGTCGGTTGTTAGGGTATTTTCTATCTTTCCTATTAGTTCCTGGGATGGAGATACAAGACAAAGTTTAAATTTTGACCCTTATCCTTTTCGCTTCACTGTCTATAAAGGTAGATATACAGAGATTCCAAAGGATAACCCCACACCTATAGTTCACCTGATGGACCATCCCAATTGTAAAGACGGCAAGGCTGGTGATATTTTGGGGACACACGCTAAAGAGGTAATTAAGAGACAGAAAAAGGCTATAAAAAGATATCCAGAATGGCCTACTTTAATCTATGGTTGTGAATATGATAAACCCAGGGCATATTTTGTTTATGGAGAACTCACCGATGCCTTTTTAGTTAATCCTTATCAGGTAATATTTCATAATGAGACACCCGAAAGAAATAGATACTTTGCCTCTTTAGGTAAACTTGCCTGTCAGCCAAGACCTCTCTTTTCTACTCCGGCTGCATTTTGTAGAAAGTCCTATGATGGTAACTGCCGTTTTTTAACACCTTTAGAGTTGAGAAAAACCGTCTTTTATGAATTAGGCGAAGGCTCTAAAGGGATTATCTATTTTAATAAAGAGTTTAGTGAAGGAAGAGGGTATTCAGAAAATAGAGATTTAGAGGATGAGATTGGGCGGATAAATTGGGTCTTACAGCAGCTAAAATCTTATTTAATGATAGGAGAACCAATGGAATTGGCGCATTCTGAAGATAAAAGACTTGATTCTTATCCAATCTTAGCAGCAGATAAGGCGATAGTGCTTTTTTTAATCAATCAAGGAGGAAGAGAAGTGCAAGGATCGACGGTGGAGATCGATATACCCTTTGATTTAAAAGTGAAGAATGTTTATCAAATACGTCAATCCGAGCAACAAATCGAACCGTATTACTATAAAGAGTTGTCTGAGGGTAACAGAATAAGATTGAAGACAAATGGAACAGGATCGGTTGAGATATTTCTTTTGACTTTTTATGGGGAGTAAAAGCAAGGGGAAATTTAAGGACTATTCCGAATTTGTTACTAAAGGGATATCTCTTGATTACACAGATTATTAAAAGATTACACAGATTCTCCGTCGATATTTAATCTGTGTAATCTGGTTTTTTAATCGATGTAATCAAAAAACAAAGACTTGACAAAGAACATCTTTAATTACAATGACTTACATTAAATTTTTGCAACAAAAGCTTCAAAATTTATAGACAAATAAGTGAAAATGCGATATAATTTAAATGCAATATATAAGATAGAATTTTGCAGGAGGAGATAAAATAATATAAAAAATAATATGTCTTTCTTAAACATATCAATAGAAAGCATAGATTTAATAGAGCAATTCACAAAGGATTTTGCCAGAGCAGAATGTGAAAGATGACAGATAGAAAAAGATTCATACCTAAGTTTGTTGTAATTATTAACTTAAGTGTATTTATGTTGCTAAATTTACTTTCTTCAGTCTCATCAGACACCCTCACCCTAAAATCAGGCAGAACCATTAAAGGCCTCATAACTCAAGAGGATGAAGATAAGGTGGTTATCAAGATTGATATTGGCACAGTTACCTTTAAGAAAACCCAGATCTTAAAACTTGAATATGACCCAGACTATCTCTTAGAATCAGCCGATAACTATTTTAAAAAGAAAGACTACAAAAAGGCTATCAATACCTATGAGGCAATACTGGATAACTACCAGGACAAAGACAACTCAACTATCAAATACAGAATAGCCCAGTGCTATATAGGTTTAAAACTACCCGATAAAGCCCTTGCCTATTTAGAAGAACTGAAAGAATCCAGACTAAAAGAAGAAGCCAAAGTTCTTCTTTCGCAGATAAGAGAAAAGAAAGAGAAAATCAACCTCTTATATCAACAAGCAGAAGAAGAATACAACAGGATTAAATCCCTCAAATGGCACTATACCAATCTCCCCAAATATAATAAAGTAATAGAGGACTGTAATAAGGTCATAGAAGAACTACCCCATTCAGAACTTGCCCTAAAAGCCCAACATCTTATTGTCCTCTCTTATGAAGAACAGGCTGAATACAAAAAGCGTTTTAAGGCTTTAGATAAATACACTGATATGGTAGCTAACTACTATAATAAAGAAAAAGCAGCAGAAACCCTAAAAGAGATAGCAGATAAACTCTTTGATGAGAGAGAGTATGAAGAGGCTCAAGAACACTATGAACTCCTCATTAAGAAATATCCAGAAACCAATCTTGTTGACTATGCTCAATATAAAATAGTAGGATGTGTTGCTCAAACAGATGAATCCAGAGGAGGCCTAAAGGGCATAAATACATATAGAAAATGCCAGGCCTTTTTAGAAGATTATCCTGACAGCAAATATATACCAGATGTTTTAGCCGAGATATCATTCTTCTATCTTAGGAATCAGCAATATGAAAAGGAGATAGCCGTACTTAGAAGAATAATAAAAGACTATCCAGATTATTATAAATGTGACTGGGCACAATATAACATATTCTTAGCCTATTATTATCAGGAAAGATACGATGAAGCCAAAAAGGAGTATGAAATCCTTCTCAAGGATTACCCTGAGAGTGGTTATATAGAGTGTGCTCAAAGGTACTTAGAAAGACTTTCAGGCTAAAAAAAGGAACTTAAAATACCATGAGGCAAGAACCCATTCTCATAACCCCAGGCTTTTATAGATATACAACATCTATCTTTATACTTCTAATTTGTTTAATCATCCCCACAACCTCCCTCTTTGCTCTGGATGTAAGTATCAGCGGCCCAGATGAGGTTCTAGTAAATGAAAGCGCAGACTTCAGTGTCCAGATTAACTGTGATGCAACCATAGAGAGTGTTGAATGGAATTTTGGAGATGGCAGTTCAAGTTCTGGAAGTACCTCAGCCTCTCATCGCTATAAGAGAGTAGGAGATTTTACAGTCACTGTCTCTGTTACTGTTTCAAAGATTATTACCAATGAAGAAGGAGAAGAAGAGACAATAACTGAATCAGGCTCTGATAGCCATGGTATAACAGTTAAAGGTAAACTCAGTCTCTCGCCAGGTTCCTCAACCCTCTGTCGGGATAAAGACAATACTCCTTCAACTACAATTACTATCAAGGTCCTTGATGCAAGAGGCAATACATATCCATATAATAGAAGTATCTCTTTATCATCAAGCAAACCTTCATCCCTTAGGGTTTCATCATCAGCCAGTATAAGCAGTGGCAGAGGAAGCGCTGAAGCTGAAGCAGGCAAAAAGGAAGGTACTGCCACAGTAACAGGCAGAGGGTCATACTTAAAAGAAGGTAGCTGTAGTATTAGTGTAGTTGTAGCCTCAGACGACAAAGATAAAACCGAGGCCTCATATGGCATTGATGTAGCTAAGGGAAAAATACAGACTATAGTTAATGCCTGCCCTATAGTAAGCTCAGCTTCATTCACAGTAAGTGGAGGTTTTTCTCAAGAGAAATCGGAAAAATGTTGCATCCCCACTGCTGAAAAGGTTGTAGAAGTTAAAGAATATACAGGCAGTGTTTCAGCTGCTGGAGAGGTTATTTTTAATATACCTGGCTGGAGTTGGCATTTCGAGGCTAAAAAACCAGATTGGTATAAAG
>CAZQVU010000107.1:0-4036 GCA_964596885.1 uncultured Planctomycetia bacterium | reverse complement strand
ATAGGTAGATGTGATAGTTAAAAAGGAAAAACCACCATAAGAAGAGCAAAACCTTTATTGATAGAAACGGAGATTTTTAGAAAAATGATATAAGATTAAAATAATCAGGAGGTGGTTAAGATGGCAGAGGCTAAAAAGATGAAACAATTAATGGTTAAGACTGACAACAGAGTGGGTATGTTGGCTGAGGTAGCAGGTGCAATAACTGATAGTGGTTGTAATATCTCTGCAATAAGTGCCTATGTGGTAGAGGGCATTGCTTATTTTAGATTTATTACTGACGATAATCAGAAGGCAAGAGATACTTTAAAGGCAAAGGGTTATGAGGTAACTGATGAAGAGGTAGTTTCATTGACACTTGAAGATAGACCAGGTGCAGCAAAAGAGATAGCCGATAAACTAAAAACCGCTAATATCGATTTAAAGTATATCTATGGCACAACCTGCCTAGAACCCTCTAGCTGTAAATTGATTTTTGATTCCAATGATAATGATAAAGCTATTGAGGTTATAAATTCATAATTTTTTACTTAGTTAAAAAAGTTGGTGTATTTTTATGAAGAGAAAGATTGGTGGTGTAACTATTGAATGCATCCAGGGTGATATTGCCGATCAATCTGATATAGAGGCGATAGTAAATGCAGCTAATGCTGAACTTCAGACTGGTGGAGGTGTTGCAGGTGCAATTCATAGGAGAGCCGGACGAAGGTTAGCAAGAGAATGCAGGAGGTTTGCACCTATTCAGGTAGGTGAAGCTGTTATAACCGGTGCGTATAACTTACCTAACAAATATGTGATACATTGTCTTGGTCCTGTATATGGTAAAGATACACCTTCTGATAAGTTATTAGCCGACTGTTATCGCAATGCCTTAAAGATTGCTGATGAAAAAGAGGTTGAATCTATAGGTTTTCCCGCGATTTCAACGGGTGCCTTTGGCTATCCTATGGAGGATGCAGCGCGGGTTGCTCTCAGTCTAATAAAAGAAGAAGCCCCCAAGTTAAAAAATATCAAAAAGATAAGATTTGTCTTATTTGATGAAAGCGCCAGGAGGATTCATAAGAAGGTATTAGAAGATATAACTTGAGTATTTGTTATTTTTTGCTTTTTTATAAAGTATAATGAGAATAGGTTCTGCTAAGGAGGGTGCATAATGGTAGATGAAAAGGAGAGGAAGGAAGAAGAATATATAGAGGAGATAGAAAAGGAGAGAAAAAGAGGCAAAGGCTATACTACTATATTAGCCAATATTGTAGGAAGCCTGAGGAAAGAAAGCAAAGAGAAGAAAACAGATATTGATAAAAAGGGAAAGAGGGAGATATTTAGGAGATTCTTTGGGTTATTTAAGAAAGAAGAAAAATGTGAGAAAGAAACGATTAAAGAGAAAGAAGATGATATCAAGCAGAGGGATATTTTAAAGATAGATAAAATAAAGGAAAACGAGATAAAAATCCTGGTTAGTGGCATCATTTATGAGATAAGAAAAGGCAAGGTTGTAAGATTTAAAGCAAAGGATTATTATGTCCTAAATGTATTAGTTGATGAAGGAAAGAATACAACCACATATCATTTAAAAGCGTGTTAGATGATTTACTACCATGATTCTGAAAAGAACTCCAATCAGAAGGAACTTGATCAATTATCTTCAAGAATAATCGGCCAAAGGCTTGGTGAATTCGAGATAAAAAATGAGATAGGAAGAGGTGGAACATCTGTTGTTTATGAGGCTTATCAGCCAAGCCTGAAAAGAATAGTGGCTCTTAAGGTTTTATGGCTTCCTTTCATTAAAGATGCCAGCCTTATTGAAAGATTTCATCATGAAGCAGAAGCAGTAGCCAATCTCCATCATCCGGGCATTGTTCCTATATACGCTTTAGGGAGAGAAAAAGAACTTCTCTACTTTGCTATGGAGAAGATTGAGGGTAAGACCTTAGATGACATTTTAGAAAGCAAGAAAGATATACCTCTTGATGAGGCTATTAAGATAATAAAACAGGTGGCCAGAATCCTAAGCTATGCCCACCAGCAGGGGGTTATTCATCGTGATATTAAACCTTCTAATATTATGATTGATAAGATAGGTCGTATCTTAGTGGCTGACTTTGGTTTAGTAAGGTCAAAGAGATGGAAGAAGATTACCTCAACTCAGACTGTCTTGGGAACCCCTCTCTATATGTCTCCTGAGCAAGCAGAAGGAAAAGAGACTGATGCAAGGTCAGATATCTATTCATTGGGTGTTGTCTTTTATCAGATGCTTACTAAAAAAGTGCCTTTTGATGCAGATGATACCATAGCCATCTTAAGGAAGGTGATAGATGAAGACCCTCCTGAGCCCAGAAGAATAAATAAGAATATACCTAAGGAGTTAGAGACTATTATCCTCAAGTGTCTGGAAAAAGACCCCAACAGGAGATATCAAACAATGGGGGTATTATTGAGGGATTTAGAGCTATATCAGTCAGAACTTCCTCTTATAGCAAAGAGGTCAGAGATTAGTTTTTTTGCCAAAAAAAGAAAAGGATTATTTATTAAAGTAGTTACTTTTTTAACCTTGATTATAACAATAATGAGTGGAACTATTTTATATTATTTATATTCTAAATATTCCAAGAAGGGCTTTGAGGAATCTAACTTAAAGCAGGCTAAATTAGAGGGTAAAAGAGAAGAAGTGGGTTTGCTACCTCCTCAACCCGAAAGTATTGAATTGACCTCTGATTTAATTGAAGATTTAGCCGATATTGTTTATCTTAAGGACGGAAGAAAGATTTTAGGTATTTTAGAAGATATGACCGAAGATAGGGTTGTAATTCGACTTAAGATTGGAACAGTTACCTATTTTCGTCATCAAATATCTTCTATTAAAGAGTCTACTCCTGAGAAAAGAAAGAGATTAGAAGAATATTGGAATATTAAGAAATAAACGAGGAAGGATGAAAGGATGGTAAAAAGATTGATATTACTTCTAATAATACTTCTCATTTCATTTAATTATTCATCCTATTCTCAAACCTTACAGGATAAAGAATCTGTAAAATATAGAAAAGCCCGCAATAAGATGGTGGTTGAGCAACTTATGGCAAGAGGCATAAAGGATGAGAGGGTTCTTTCTGCAATGAGAGATGTAAAACGACATATGTTTGTGCCTCAAGAATATAGAGAGTACGCCTATGACGATTGCCCTCTTCCTATAGGTGAGAATCAAACCATCTCCCAGCCGTATATTGTAGCCTTGATGACAGAACTTCTTGAATTAAAAGGCGATGAAAAGGTTTTAGAGATAGGAACAGGGAGTGGTTATCAGGCAGCAATTTTGTCTGAATTAGCAGACCAAGTTTATACTATTGAAATTCTGGAATCTCTGGCAGAGAGTGCTTCGAAAAGACTTAAGAGGTTAGGCTATAATAATGTTACTGTCAAATACGGCAATGGTTTCTTGGGCTGGCAGGAGTACTCTCCTTATGATGCAATAATTGTTACTTGTGCGCCAAAGGAAGTGCCGCTTAGTTTAATAAAGCAATTAAAAGACGGAGGGAGATTGGTTATTCCACTTGGAGAGTATTTTCAGGAGTTAAAACTCATAAGGAAAGAAGATGGTAAAATTATAACAAAGAATATTATTCCAGTTAGGTTTGTTTCTATGATTGGCGAAGACGAAAGATGAAAAAACCGGCTTAATTAGAGTAAGCACGATTAATTCAACGGCTAAAGATGGAATGGCTATATTTATTCCCGATCTAAATATATAAGAAAGGAAGGAGAAGATGTCACTTAGAGGAGCAATCTTTGATTCAGATGGAGTTATTGTTGAGACAGTAAGTCTGCATTTTAAAGCCTGGAAGAAGATGTTTTCAGAATATGGCAAAGAATTCACCTTTGATGATTATAAAAAGAAGGTTGATGGCATTCCTCGTATGGATGGGGCAAGAGCGATACTTTCAGATTTACCTGAAGATGAATTGAGACAGGCAGCTGAAAGGAAACAGAAATATTTTTTAGAACTCCTTGAAGAAGAGGGAGTAAAGAGATATGAGGATAC
>CAZQVU010000106.1:0-4063 GCA_964596885.1 uncultured Planctomycetia bacterium | reverse complement strand
AACTTACGAAATAATATTTTCCTCTTATCTACAAACCATACAAAAGGAATAAATATTAAAGGAAAATAAAGAGCAGATGGTTTGAATAACACAGAAAATCCTAAAATAAAAGCAGCAAAAATAAAAAAAATAGTTTAAATCTTTGCTTCTTAATCTTTTTACTAAAAAACCTCATTAGTGACTGAGGCCTTAACAGCCAAAAGAGACCGAATATTATCCAGATTATACCTATAATTTTATCTCTCATAAGCTTATTATATATTATATTCGGTTAAATAGTCCAGATGTAAAAAAACCTCCGACTTTTTTAAAAGCCGGAGGTTAACTTAAATTAATATACTATCTAATACTATCTATTCATCCCATCCTGTTTCCCAGCCAGGCACCTTATCTGTCTGCCAGTTAATATCTGATACAGGAACAATAATAAGGTCAATTGGGCTTGAGAATAACAGTGTTTCAGTTACCTCACTACCTTCTACATCCTGCCACGGGGTGGTTGTAATAGTTCGCCAAGTAGAAGTATCAATATCAAATACCTGCCAGATTTCTCTTTCCTGGAAGTCTCCATCTAACTCGACCCACTTAAAGATACTCTCTAAATTACTTCCATTTCCTAAATCAAAATATCCTACCCTTAACATATCCATAAGACTACTGATAGAAACAGTCTCCAGTGTGGGCATACCAGAATTATCGATTACATGGAACTGACCTTTTAAGGCCTCTTGACGCTCTCTGGTCTGTGTTTTCTTTCTCATAAATGGACCAAGGGGTTGCCAAAATCCATCCACTATATCACCGTATTGTGTGGCTGCAGTGAAGTTGGCTGGGTTGCCAGGGTTTGAGATAGTATTGGTCTTAAAGTCAGCTAAGTTATTAAATTTAGTATCTCCATTTATATCTAATTGATAGTTTGTCACATTCTGATAATAATTAGGGGCAGAACCTAATCGAGAGTTGCTGAAAGTGATATTTTCATAAATATTGTCTGTAAAATGTTTAAGTTCTATTTCATTTTGAAGTGGGAAAATCGGATTAGCATCAGTTTGATAACTAATATCATTACTACTTATCCAGAAAGAACTTGAACCTCTTACAGTCAAGTAATCTTCCCAGGGAAGATTAGGTATTTCATTTATCTCTAAATGGCGATTGAAGTTCATAGTCCACTTTAAGGTAGTAAGTCCTTTCAAAGGAGTATCGCCTGTTCTTAAATTAATATTTAACATCTGAATACTTGTTTCTGTTGGACGTAGTACATACTGCTCAATTCTTACTCTATTTCCATGGACATCAGTCATAACTTTATGCATCTGGGCATCAGTAACTTGAGTCAAGCGGGCATCCATATCTCTTAAATAAATATCCTCAGTGTGGTCTCTTATATCTTCTCTTATAGCTTCTTCTTCTATCATATTAAGTATCTCATTGCGAATCTCATAGCGAGAGCCATAACCACGAATTACAGTATCTCTTTCACCATCATCATCATCGGTATCTACATACCAACCGTAATAATCATTTCCAAATTCATCAGTATATACTCCATCTCCATCTATTGTATTATCATCCTTAAAGGCATCCTCATTATCACCAGGATATAATGGGTTGTTTTCATCAGCCGGCATAAACAAATTATCTTCTGCGGCACCATACCCAAGTTTATTCCAATATTGACCGACATCATCATCAGAATCTGCCTGTTCATATGTATCTAAAGGAAATCGGTCGGTTCCTGGTCCATCTAAAGCACCATCATCATCGGTATCAGCTAAGGCAGGATTAGTCTGGTAATTATACGGGGTAATCCCTAATACTTCATTGCCGTCATATAGACCATCGTCATCTGTATCTGGATTTTGAGGATTTGTATTATAATCATATTCATCTTTATTAGTTAAGTTATCTCCATCAGGATCTTCATCTGCATCATTAACTAAAGGATTCAAACCATTGTTGTTCTCCCATTTATCTGGCATGCCATCGTTATCATCATCGGTATCAGCATTATCACCTATGCCATCATTGTCATTATCACTTGATTCATTGGGGTCATTTGGAAATTTATCATCCTGATTATTAACGCCATCGCCATCTGCATCACCTAAAGGACCGTCGTTGTCATTTGAGTCAAATTCATCATCTATACCGTCACCGTCTATATCATTACCTGAGGCACGGTTGGGGTCATTAGGGTATTTATCATTACTATCTAGGACTCCGTCTCCATCTGAATCAGTCCCTCTATTCCTTGCTTCATTACCTTGAATATTCTGTTCATTCTGTTTATCATTATTGGCATCGTTCTGACTACCGCTTGCATTATCACCTAAATCACCCACATCATCTCCAAGGCCTCCTGTATCACTACTACCTTCAGGTGGTGTATAGGCATCGGCTGTAAGACCCTCTCCTTCAGTGGTGTAGGCTCCTAAAAGTTCTCCTAAATCCTTTCTCCAGGAATTCCATCTTTGTCTTTCTCTATCGCTTAATTCTTGGGTGGGACCGGCTTCAAGCAACTCAACAATTTTCTTATATCCTTCTTGCACGATAAACTCTTTCCCGGTAGGATTCCCATTTTCATCTAAAAGCACAACATAGACAGCGTGCTCATACACCAATATAAGAGTTTTGGGGTTATACTTTATCTGAAAGCCAGTTCCTCGACAACCACATATAGCAGTTGGAGTCCGGACCTGGAAGGTAGAACCTTTTTTAAGTTTTTCAACAAGGCAGAATAATTCTCCCTTATCTAATCCGATTTCAGTTTGAGTGGATTTTACCTTGTTTAGGGTAATGATTGTTCCATTCGATACTCTAACTATATTAGTTTTATGAGTTTTTTTATCATATTCAAAAGCTAATTCACAATAAGCATTAAACCAGCCAGTCTTTACTTTATCACCTTCTGATAACTTCATATCTTTTTCAGCAGGTTGCCAGGTATCTTCACCTTTTTTAAGTACTTTGACATTACCTTCTGTGCGGACAACTACTGCATTATCCTCGGGGATGGTGATTTCCTTTGATTCTTGCTGGGCATATACTGAGAGACTTAGAAAAAAGAAACTAACCAAAAATAAACCAATTAATAAAAATGAGAGTTTTTTCATTTTTTTATCCTCTTTTGTTATAACCTTTAATTATCACAAATATATCATGACTAATCTTTTATGTCAAGTAAATCTTTTTGTTTTATAACGGTATTATTTTGCTCCAAGTTAGTCCTCTAAATGCAGGTCAATATATTGAGAAATTATTTCCCTTACAACCCTGGGAGGTCTGATTATAAAATAATGATTAACTAATGCATGGCCTATTTCATGGGCTAAGACATTTTGATTTATGCGACTTGCCGTTGTATAAATTGTATTATTCTCATAGATATAAAAAGAGTACAAATCTTCTCTTACCCCCAGTAATCTCTCATACTCATCAAGCATACGTTCTGTATTCTCAAAGAATATAATATCTACATGAAAGTCATCTGGATACATATCTAGAATCTGCTCTGATTTTAAAACAAGTATGTCACACTTTAAAGCAATGCGCTTGGCTAAATCTTCTTGGTTTATTAAATCTCTATCCACTGAACTTATATCCAAAAACCTTATGTTTATATTTCTATCTATTTTTTTAAAATCGACATTACCTTGAAAATAGATACTGCAGTAATTACCTTCTACTTTTAGATAAGAATCTAATCCCTCTTCTTGAGAAAAAACATAATTAGGAGATAAAAAAAAGATTGCGAAACTAAATATAATTACCCTTATATTATAGTTTGAAATAACCAACTTCTTTATTAACTTCATTTATTATTCTTTCTAAATCGATCAGCTCTGCTTTTACTTTCTCATTTTGAGATTCCTTTAATTTACCATAAGCATTATTTAACTCTAAAACCTTTCCTTTTATTTTTAAAATCTGAAGTCTTAGGCTTTTAACCATCTCATCTAAACCACTAGCTATCTGCTGGAATTGGTCTCTGGAACGAACCTTTACATCTAAACTTAAATTACCTTGGGCTATTTCTCGGATGATCCTTTTGAATCTATAG
>CAZQVU010000105.1:0-4097 GCA_964596885.1 uncultured Planctomycetia bacterium | reverse complement strand
AAGTATTATCGAAGATTGGCAAAAAGAACATCCTGATATAATAGTTGAACTTCAACACACACCCGGGGTGTCTAATTATACAAATAAATTACTTACCCGAGTTGCAGGTGGCAATCCTCCTGATGTGGCTTTTGCTGAGGTTGCTATATTTGTAGATTTCCAAAAAGAAAATTTATTTATGGACTTGAATCCCTTTATTGAAAATGACCCGGATTTCAGTTTAGAGGATTATTTTCCAGATGTGGTTAAAAGATTTACTAGAGATGGTAAGATATATGGTATTCCGCGGGATACGGCTCCATTTGCCTGCGTTTATTACAATAAGAGATTATTTGATGAGGCAGGAGTTCCTTATCCTACCGATGATTGGACATGGTCTGATCTATTAGAAAAATCCAAAGCCTTGACCAAGAAGAATAAAGAAGGTCAAACAATAGTCTATGGTTTTTACAGTAGCTTTTACCAGAATTTCATATATTCTAATGGAGGGAAATTAGTAGATAATGTTGAGCATCCAGCAAGATGTATGCTGGATGACCCAAAGACAATAGAGGGCTTACAATTTTATGCTGATCTCTTTACCAAATACGGTGTCTCACCTGATCCTATTGATATATCTAATATTGGCTTGGGTGGTGGTAATGAACTATTTATGAGAGGAAGAATAGCGATGTATAATTCTGGTATATGGGAGACCCCTATGTTTAGAAATATTAAAGACTTTGATTGGGATGTAGTTATGTTTCCTAAAGGACCTACAGGTGTAAGGGGTTTTGGAACAGGTGGTAGTGCTTATTGCATAATGAAGAGCACAAAATATCCTGAAGCTAGCTGGCAGGTAGTTAAAGCATTGGCAGCAGATAAAGGTCAGATAATGATGGCAGAGGAAGGATTAGCCCAACCCGCCAATAGAAAGATTGCTGAAGGACCTCATTGGGCAGGGAGCCCCAAAAAGCCCCTGAATAAAGGTATGTTAAATAAGGCTGTAAGATATGTTATTTATTCACCTTTTCATTCTAAGTGGCGGGAGATAGAAGAGAAATATTTATCTCCAGAACTGGATTATTTACTCTTGGGAGAAGAAACCGCTGAAGAATTTGCCCATAAGTTGACACCAATTATAAATAAGATGTTACAGAAGAAAGAAGACTAAATTAGTATAGATTTTATTGCAATGAACAATTTTAAAACCCCTTACGGTTATTTTAGTGAAGATGGCAGAGAGTATATAATAAAGAATATCAAAACTCCCAAGCCCTGGGTTAATATAATTTCAAATAGTAAAAATTATGGCTTGGCTATATCCCAGGTCGGTTCAGGATATAGCTGGTTCCGTCATGCCAAGGAGAATAGACTTACGCGCTGGAGTCAGGATTTAATCAGGGATAATTGGGGTAAGTATATTTATTTAAGAGATAATAAGACGAATCAATTCTGGTCCTCTGCCTACCAACCTGTAAAGAGAAAAGTTGCATATTATAGGTGTCGACATGGTCTGGGATATACAACTTTTGAGACACTATATAAAGACATTTTGAGCAGTTTAACTATCTTTGTTCCTCCAGACGATTCTTTAGAAGTATGGTCTATAACCTTAGAAAACCAAAGTTCTCGTAAAAAGGACTTGAGTCTTTTTACCTACCTGGAGTGGGCATTAGGTGTTGCCCCAGATGCTCATCGCGAGTTCTCTAAATTGTTTATTGAGACCTCCTATAGTCCTCAGAAAAGGGCTATATTTGCTGAGAATCGTTTATGGACTATCCAGAGAAAGGATGAAGCACCTTGGAATTTTTCCTGGAATTATGTAGCCTTTCATTCTAGTAGCCTAAGACCTACTTCATATGATGGAAGCAAGGATAATTTTGTGGGCCAATACGGGGACCTTAACAATCCTGAAGTCCTAAAGAAAGGAGTTTTGTCTAAATCAGTTGGGAAATGGGCTGATCCCATAGGTAGTTTACATGTAAGAGTCAAATTAAAACCCAAACAGAGAAAAAAGATAATCTTTTTATTGGGTTTAGCAGAGAATAGAAATCAGGCTGATGAACTTATATCCAGATATAATACAGTTAAGAAAGCCGACAAGGCCTTTATGGATACAAAAGATATGTGGCTTGATATGCTGGATAAGTTCCATATTGAGACACCTGATGCAGCATTTAACATAATGAATAATTACTGGCTGAGATATCAAGCAATATCTGCTCGAATTTGGGGTAGGTCTGCTTATTATCAGATGGGTGGAGATTATGGGTTTAGAGATCAACTCCAAGATTCTCAAGTATTTTTAAATATAGATGCTGAGGCTACCAAAAGGCAAATAATCCTTAATGCCTCTCATCAGTTTACAGATGGTACAGTAGAACATTGGTGGAATCCCCTGACCAATATAGGGAGAAGGACTAATATCACAGATAATCTTTTATGGCTTCCTTTTATATGTATAAGTTATCTAAAAGAGACCGCCGACTTTAAATTTTTAAAGAAAAAGGTTGATTTTATTGATAGCCGTAGAAAAACTTCTATTTTAGATCATTGTCTTAAGGCTATAGATAGATCTCTTAGTAGATTAAGCCCACGAGGTCTATCTCTTATTGGTGAAGGAGACTGGAATGATGGCTTATGTAAGGCTGGTAATAAATGGAAAGGAGAATCTATCTGGCTTAGTCATTTCTTATACGGGATATTGATTGAATGGTTTGAATTATTGATTAGGTTGAATAAGATAAAAACAGCACAGCGCCTAAAAGATAGAGCAGATAAGTTAAGAGAAAATATCAATAGATATGCCTGGGATGGCGCCTGGTATATAAGAGCCACTACTGATGACGGAAGGTGTCTGGGAAGCAAATCTCAAGAGGAAGGCAAGATATTTTTAAATGCTCAAACCTGGGCTATAATTAATAAGGTAGTGCCACAATCAAGATTGAAGTCATTATTAGATTCCTTAGATAAGTATCTATATTGCAAATATGGACCCCTGCTTTTTTATCCAGCATATTCAAAACCAGATAAAAAGATAGGATATCTTTCAAGATATGCCCCGGGAACAAGAGAAAATGGTGGTCTATATACGCATGCTGCCTGCTGGGCAGTAATGGCAGAGGTTATTGCAGGACGCCCTGAGAAGGCCTGGGAGTTGTATAATAATTTTTTGCCTATAAAAAGAGGAATGGAACCTGACTTTTATAAGGCAGAACCATATGTTACCTGTGGCAATGTTGATGGTCCTGATTCTAAGAATTTCGGTCAAGGTGGCTGGAGCTGGTATTCAGGTTCAGCGTGCTGGCTATATAAGGTAGCTATTGAATGGCTGCTTGGTATACGTCCTGAATATGACGGTTTAAGAATTGAACCTATTATGCCAGATGATTGGAATGAGTGCACTATTAAAAGAATATTTAGAAATGCTACTTATAAAATAAAAATGATTAAGTACGATGGTCCTGATCAGATTATAGTTGATGGCAATGTCTGCAATAGTAATATTATACCAGCTTTCAATGATAAAAAAGAGCACAGTGTGTTGTTTAGAATAGCAAAAAATTACCCATTAAAGGCAAGAAAAATAGGTTGACAATAAGAATAAGTTGTGATAAATTTAGTAAAATGAGTAGGTTAAGTAATTTGAAAAATAGAAGAGAGGAAAGGTAGAAATGAAAAAAGGACTAATAATTCTTTTTGGGATGTGGGCTTTTATATTCTGGCTGGCAAGTCCTTCCATCGCAAAAGAGTTATATGTTCATGATTTTGATAGAGGTGCAAAACCCAATTGTTTAGGTGGAGATTTTGGTTCATGGGACAAAGACCCCGCTGATTTTACTCAGACATGTATGGAAAGTTTTGATTCTAGCGTAAAACATGGTAATTCAGGATATAGCTTAAGATTGGATTATGATGTTGATTCACCCAATCCCGCTTATAATGGATTCTGGTCAAAATTAGAAGGTTTAAATGCATCTGGTTACAGCAAATTAGTTTTATGGGTTAAGGGCGATTCTAACAAAGGATTTACCAAAGTATTTAAACTTGAACTAAAAAATGATAAAGGTGAAGTAGGCAGCTACTATATAACCAATGTAACAAAGGATTGGACA
>CAZQVU010000104.1:0-4101 GCA_964596885.1 uncultured Planctomycetia bacterium | reverse complement strand
TCTGATGGAAGGTGATTTATGGTGAAGATAGATAAAAAAATGGCTAAACTATTAATGAAACAGCGCATAGTCATAGTGGCTAGTTCATCAAAAGATGGTAAGCCCAATGCATCCCTAAAAAGTATTGTAGATGTTGAACCCGATGAGGGCATCATCTATTTTTTAGATCTCTATGCAGAGAAGACAAGGAAAAATCTGTCTGAGAATTCTCAAGTTTCAATCTCTACAGCAGATATTGAGGACTTCATAGGATATCAGTTTAAAGGTGATGTTGAAGTAATTGATACAGGTGAGCTTTTCGAAAAATATAAAAAGAAATGGGAAAAACAAAGGACTAAGCTACTTATTGAGCGTATGGTCAAGAATGTCCAGAAGGGTTCATCTCATGGAAGACATGAGATGTATTTACCTGATCCAAAATATCTAGCCAAGGTTAGGATAAGAGAGATATATGATTTGTTACCGCACGGGGAGAGAAAAACAACTAAGAAAAAGAAAAACCTGAAAGGGATAGGCAAGTTTCTTTTACGAAGAGGAAAACATGAAAGAAGTTAAAATTTATGCTAAGGCTGGACAGGGAGCAATAACTACTGCGGCAATCTTGGGACAGGCTTTATTCTTGGAAGGCAAATATGCCTATGCCTTCCCTCATTTTGGAGCAGCTAGAATGGGAGCACCAATGAATGCCTTTTTGAGGTTTGATGATAAACCAGTAAGGGCTCACTGCCAGGTCTATAAGCCAGATTATATTGTAATAATTGAACCTGCCCTAATGGAAATTCTTAACTGCTTTGATGGAATCAAAGAAGAGGGAATAGTAATAATAAATGTTAAAAAAGAAACCGACACCCCTTCTTTAGATAAACAGAAAGTAATCTCTGTTCCTGCTGAGGAGATAGCCTTAGAGACCATTGGAAGGCCATTTGCCAATACTCCTCTTTTGGGAGCTTTTGCTAAAGCAACTGGGCAGATAAGATTAGAGTCAATGTTAAAAGCAATAGAGATGCACTTCGCAGGCAAAGAAGAGGTCTTGAATAAGAATTTGGAAGCAGTGCGAAGAGGATATGAAGCAGTTACTTGAAATAGTTTATTAGGGGAAATGTAAAATGAAGAAATTCTTAGAGGGCTCGCGGGGAGTTGCCGAGGCAATAAGACTTTGTAAACCAGGAGTAATAGCAGCTTATCCTATTACTCCACAGACCCATATTGTGGAGAATCTTGCCCAGTTTATTGCCGATGGTCAGTTAAAGGCTGAATTCATCAATGTCGAATCAGAACATTCAGCAGCTTCTGTAGTTTTGGGAGCTATAGCTACTGGCGTAAGAGCCTTTACTGCTACAAGTTCACAAGGTTTGCTATTAATGGGTGAGGTTATTTATAACATTGCCGGAATGCGCCTGCCTTTAGTGTTGACTTGTGCTAATCGGGCAGTCTCTGCTCCTATCTCCATTTGGAACGACCAGCAGGATTCACTGGCTATGCGTGATACTGGCTGGATTCAACTCTATGCCGAAAATAATCAAGAGGTATTAGATTTGCATATACAGGCTTATAAGTTGGCTGAAAATAAAGAAGTAATGCTTCCTGTAATGGTATGTATGGATGGTTATATCCTTACCCATGGTTATGAGGTAGTAGATATTCCTGAGCCTGATGAAGTAGATAAGTTTCTTCCTCCTTATACCTCTTCTTATAAACTGGATCCCTCTTATCCTATTACGATGGGTCATTTGGCTGAACCGGCCTATTATATGGAGACCCGTCTGGATATTCAGAATGCCCAAGCTAAGGCTTTAGACCTAATACCCAAAATAGCAGAAGAGTTTAAAGGTATTTTTAAAAGAGACTCAAAAGGTTTAATTGAAAGTTATAGATTAGAAGAAGCAGAATACGCTGTAGTGGCTATGGGTTCTGTAGCAGGGACTATAAAGGATGTGGTAGATGATTTAAGACAAAAAGGTAAAAAAGTAGGTTTATTAAGGATAATTACTTATAGACCCTTCCCGAAAGATGCCATTTATGAGGTTTTAAAGACTGTGCCTAACATTGGGGTGATAGATAAAGCAATCTCCTTAGGTGCCTTCGGACCTTTATTTACTGAGATAAAGGCTATTTTTCAAGATAAAAAAGAGAGGCCTAAAATCAGTGGTTTTGTGGCTGGATTAGGTGGAAGAGATATTACACCTCAGAATGTAGAAGAGGTCTTTTCAAAATTAGACAAGGAGCAGAGAGATTTAGAGTTTATAGATATTCGAAAGGAGAATATAGGTGAGTTTATTCAATTCTAAATTTAGTACTGCCTGTCCAGGTTGCGGACAGGAGATTGCTGCCAGGACAGTAGTGGATACAGCAGGAGAGGGTGTTATTATCAGCAATGCTACAGGTTGCCTTGAGGTATTTTCCAGCAAATTTCCAGATACAGCATGGAAAGTGCCGTGGATTCATTCTCTTTTTGAGAATTCTGCTGCCGTAGCATCTGGGATAGAGGCGGCTTTGAAACATTTAGGAAGACTTAAAGATGTTAGGGTAATTGCTCAGGCAGGAGATGGAGGCACAGCCGATATAGGTCTACAGGCGCTTTCAGGGATGCTTGAAAGAGGTCATGATGTATTATTTTGTTGTTATGATAACGAGGCTTATGAAAATACAGGAGTGCAGAGATCAGGACTGACCCCTCTTGATGCCAATACTACTACATCACCACCAGGAAAAGAATCTACAGGTAATCTTCGTCCCAAAAAGCCAGTACTGGAGATCTGTGCAGCACACATAATTCCTTATGCTGCTTCAGCCTCAATAGGTTTTATTAAAGATTTAAAGGATAAAATAAAGAAAGCCCTTTCCATTAGAGGACCTAAGTATTTACAAATTCATGCTCCCTGCCCTTTGGGCTGGAGATATAATCCGGCATTGACTATGAAAATAGCCAGATTGGCTGTAGAAACAGGTCTCTATCCTTTAGTTGAGTTTGAAGAGGGTAGATTAGTATCGGCTATGAAGATTCCCGAGCCAAAACCAGTAGAGGAATATCTAAAATTACAGGGAAGATTCAAACACCTGTTTAAATCTGATAAAGGAAAATGTGAGATAGAAAAGATTCAGAAGATAGCAGATAGGAATTTAGAAAGATATAGCCTTAAAGAGAAAAATTAGTCAGTTTTGGTTTTATAGGTTTAACTTATATCTGGAGGATATAGTTAATAGATTGCGATAGAGATGTTAGATAACTTAAAAGATTATATAGAAGCAGGCCAGATGATTTCATACCTGGCTGTTTTTTTAAGTGGAGTGATAGTCAGTTTTACACCGTGTATCTATCCTTTAATTCCGGTAACTATTGGTTATATAGGAGCAACTGCCACTTCAAGATTTAGAGGTTTTTTGCTTTCTTTTGCTTATGTCTTTGGAATAAGCATAACCTATTCCATCTTAGGCCTTATAGCCTCTGTTACAGGACAAATATTTGGTGAAATTTCAACTCATCCTGCTTCATTTTTTACTGTGGGAATAGTTTGTATTATTCTGGGTTTATCAGCTACAGGTTTATTAAAACTTAAACTACCTTCTTTTTTAAGCCGACCTAAGATAACTGTTACCAAAAAAGAACCTAATCTATTTTTTAGTTTTGTTGTAGGGCTTACTTCGGGTCTTGTGATAGGACCCTGCCTTACGCCAGCCCTTGCTGTTATCCTAACCTATGTAGCTACAAAACAGAATTTAATTTATGGTGCCAGTTTGCTATTTACCTTTGCATTTGGTATGGGTATGCTTTTAATCTTAGTGGGAACTTTTGCTGGTGTTTTAAAAAATCTTCCTAAGGCAGGCCATTGGATGATAAAGGTTCAAAAGGTATTTGGTTTCTTATTAGTTTCTATGGGCATCTATTTTATAATAAAGGCTATCCAGCGTATGCTATAGGCAGGAGGCATAAAAGATGAAAGTTGAGAAGAGGTTCTTTATAAAGATGCTATTTACTCCCTTAAGGATAAAACATCACTCTTCTGCCATTATCTGCAGCAAGCTGTGGAACAGACAGGTATCTTCTGGGGGTGATTTTCGGCAATCGGGCTCTAACGGAGTAAAAGGATGCAGTTTTCTAAT
>CAZQVU010000103.1:0-4143 GCA_964596885.1 uncultured Planctomycetia bacterium | reverse complement strand
TTTATAAATTGTTAGATAGAACAGTCATTAAATTTTGGGTAAACTCCTCGTCGTTAAGTCCCCGAATTGACTCAATTTTTCTTAGAGAAAGATACACGCAGATTGATATCTGTGTGAATCCGTAAAAAATCTGTGTGAATCCACATTATATTGATTTACCATAGTTAATACTTTCAAATATTCATACCTTTAGTATCTATCCCAGGGGATTAGCAATAATTATGCCTAAATTCTAGGGATGTTCACATCATTAAAAAGTTTATAAGTTCTTAGAGGCGACCTAAGATAGTTTATTGACTATATGTCCTTAATTTGACAAAACTTACTGTATATGCTATACTTTAGAAAAATTTATCTGAAATTAATCCTCCTATTTTGCGCAAAAGGAGAGAGAGTTTCTGTGAATAAGAGGTTTAATTTATTGGTTGTTGTAAACGACAGAAAGGTACTTAAGGATTTAAATAAAGCATTTGAGAAAAGCCTTTATAGATTATGGCAAGCCGAATCAGGTAAAGAGGCTATAAGTTTTATAAAGAAGGTTCATTTTGTAGCCGTCATTAGTGAGCTTAAACTAGAAGATATGAATGGTCTCAAGTTAACAATTGAGGCAAAGAGGGCATATTCGCAGATCAATGTAATTTTACTTACCGATATTTCCTCCGTTAATGAAGCTGTTGAGGCGCTTAAAAAAGGAGCGTATGCGTATCTTCTCAAGCCCATAAATATCGATGAAGTAAAACTGGTTGTAAAAAGGGCAATAGAAAATACCTATCTATATCAACAGGCTAGAAAAAAGGATTACTATCAGAACATATCGGTATTGGATGGTCTAACTGGTGTTTATAATCACAGACATTTCAACGAAGTACTGGATTGGTATATAAAATATTCACGCAGAAAACCTAAAGCATTATCGCTATTTATGATAGACTTAGATGATTTTAAGCAGTTTAATGATAAGGAAGGTCATGTAGAAGGCGATAAACTATTACATGAAACCGCCCAATTATTTATAAAATCAATTCGAGATAATGATATGGTATTTAGATATGGGGGGGATGAGTTTACTATAATTATGCTTCAGACCCCTAAAAGTAAGGCTAAGAAGGTTGGAGAGAGGTTACTGACTGAAGTAAGGAGGAATTTACCGGTTACTGTCAGCATAGGATTGGCTACTTATCCTAAGGATGCAGATACAAAGTATGATTTAGTAGTGAAGGCTGATGAGGCTCTTTATAAGGCAAAAAGAAAAAATAAAGACAGACTCTGTTCTTATACTAAAAGAATAAGCAAGGAGAGGTCGTTAAAGGAAGAGAGGAAGATATGACGAAGGTAAACTTAAAGTCCTTAAGGGACCAAGGTGTTTTACAGAAATTAGTTGTATCGATTTTATTAATGGCTATTATACCTTTGGTTTCAATATTTTATATCCTTCATACTGAGGTTTCAGGAATTTTTGAAAAGATACATATACGCTGGCTATTCTTTTTTATCTTATGTTCAATATCTATTGGTTATATGCTGAGCAGAAAGATTGTTGTTTCTATTATAAGATTGGCTAAAGATGTTGAGTATGTAACCCATACAGACTTAAAAACACAGATTGAGACGGCTGATAATGATGAAGTGAGAATTGTTGCTCAATATTTTAATGAGGTTACTAATGAATTAGAAAAAAATATAAAGGATTTACAAGAATCTAAAGAGTTAATTCAGGATGTACTTTCTCGTATAGGTCATGCGATGGTCTCTTTTAGAAGAATAGAGAGTATATTTGAGTTAACCATTGAAACTTTAACAAATGCCTTAGGTGCTACATCAGGCGCTATTATGCTTTATGAGAACGAGATGTTAAAGATTATGGTTTCATATGGGCTACCTGAGGCGTTGAAGAGATCTTTAACAATAAAGAAAGGAGAAGGAGTAATAGGTCTATCTATAAAAAAGAATAAATCACAGAATGTTTTAATAGATGATAGCAAAGAAATGAAAGTAGAGATTAAAAAGGGCATTGCCAAACGCTCCCTGATTTGTGTTCCATTAATTTATCACAATAGAGTAGTTGGAGCTATATCTGTACATGATGCGCAAAAGAAGAAGAGATTTTCAAAGGATGACCTTTTCTTGGTTGAGAATTTAGCCCACCAGACAGCTATAGCTATTGAAAACCGTCGTCTTAATCAAGATATTGAAAAGACTTATGTAGAGACAATCTCTACTTTAGCCTTAGCCGTTGAAGCAAAAGACCCCTATACTCGTGGTCATTCTAGGCGTGTGGCTGAATACTGTCTAAAGTTAGCAGATGAGTTTAAGTTGGATGAGAAAACAAAGTCTACTCTGCAAGATGCAGCCATCTTACATGATATTGGTAAGATTGGTATTAAGGATAGGATATTACTAAAACCTGGAAAATTAACTCAAGAGGAAAGATTAGAGATGCAGCGCCACCCAATAATAGGGGAAAATATTATAAAACCCATTCATTCCTTATCCAAGGTAGCATATTTAGTACGTCATCATCATGAGCAACTTGATGGAAAAGGTTATCCTGATGGTCTCAAGGGAGATGAATTAATTCTTCCTCTTAGGATATTAACTGTTGCAGATGTTTATGATGCAATGACTTCCTCTAGACCCTATAGAAAGGCACTGAGTAAGAAAGAGGCAGAGGAGGAACTTGTACGTCAGAGTGGAACTCATTTCGATCCCGAGGTAGTTCAGGTATTCATAAAAATGATTTAAAAGAGATTGCTGAAGAGGTCGAGCAACTCTTGCAATCTGTTTTTAATCTCTGTAATCAGACCTACCCCCGAATATTCTCTTTTATGGGAAACGGGGGTACTGGTGCATCTTTCAGCAACCTCTAAAATTTCTACATTATATGTGTGAATTAAAAGTTTATCACCAATACTAAAAGCAGGAAGATTGTGCGTATCTCCTTAAGTTTCTAAAAGTTTAAGAGTTCATTTAGTAATTACCCAGGTTTTAGTTACTCTTAATAGGGCTACATCAGCTGGGATTCTTGCTCCTGAGCCAGATATATTGGATAAAACTCATTTTGTTGGAATGAGACCTTAAAAACTGAGGGAGGGAGATGGCTAGAAGTAAAAGACTCCAGGAGATAATTCGCAAGAACGCAGAATTTGAGAAGCAAGCGCCCTATAATTTCTGCGACCGCTGGTGCGAAAGGTGTCCATTGGAGACACAAAAACGATGCCGACTGTATTTAGAAGAATTCGACAGACGCATTACGAATATTGCTCATGGAAGAAACGAAGATGATTTGGAGATATTAAAGGAGGATTTGGAGAATAGACTGGATGAGATGAAGTCGCATACTGAACAGTGGCAAGAGGAGGGATACTTTGATTTTCCCGACTTTAGTTCTAACGATTATGATGAAGATTACGATGAGATTAAGAAAAAAGAGGAAAGGTTACGGCAACACCCATTGCAAGTAACTGCCAAGAATTATATGCGCAAAATTCACGATTTTTTAAAAGAGGCATTTTATCCTAAAGCCGAGAGTATGACGCAAGAGTTGTATAATGACTATCAGACTATTAACTGGTATCATATCTTATTGCCGGTAAAGATGCACCGTGCCTTGTGTGGTTTATACGCCCGTAATAGATTTGACGAAGAGGATGATTTTGGTCTATGTGATGCTGTAGCACAATTGGCTATTTGCAAAAAGGCGATTAAGAATTCTCGTCAGGCTTTAAATAATATTGTCCAAAAGAATACCCAGTATGAAACCAGAATAAGATACTTCTTGAGTTTGTTAGATAATATGTTTAGCCGAATTGAACTCATAGAACAAGAGATATAATTTGTCCTATACACATAGAAGACCAATAAGGTCCAGATGTAAACACACAGGGTAAATCTTTTCGATGTTTACCAGCGCACTACAAATACAATAACCAGGAGTCTTTAGATTTATCCACAATTCACATTATTCACAAAAGAAAAGGTACCCAAAAAAAGAACTACTGTTACTGATTCTAACTTAAACCAGAAGCGGACACCTCACTTGTTAAAAAAAGCAGACACCTTAAGATGTTAGTTACAACCCTTTTATATTCGTGAAGTTTACCCAAAATTTAAGGTTTAATTCCCATAACTATATATAAAATAAGG
>CAZQVU010000102.1:0-4152 GCA_964596885.1 uncultured Planctomycetia bacterium | reverse complement strand
GCTCTTCCGATCTCTAAAAGTTCATCATTGAGAAAGACTTCTTTGATAACTACATCCTTATTGCCCATATTCTTAATAAACAAATGGATTGTCCCATTGTCAAGTTTATGAACCTTTCTGTAATAGGCAAAATCTATATCTATGTTTTCTTCTGTAGAAAAAAGATTATAATCAGTTATTAGCAATAACAAAATGAATACAAATAACTTCAATCTCATAATTTAACTTCCTGTACTCTGATAATGTCTAATACCAAAATTCCAGAACTTCAAGGCTATCAAAAATAGCGTTATACCCACAATTGGTGTCATATAGCCAAGCGCCGGGCTAAAGATATAATCACTTCTTCCTAAAAAAACTTGAGAAGGGAAATAATTCATAAAGGCTATCGGAATAACAAAACTTATAATTAAAATCATCGGTTTTGAATATATGGAAATCGGATATCTAATAATATGTTCCTCTGTCTCTGAAAAAAGAAGATTTAATGACCTGGTTTTAACTAACCAAAAGGACAAAGTAGCTACAACTAAGGCAATGGAGGTCTCTATAAGAACTGCTCCAAGAATTACACTGGACAAAAACAGGCCCTTTAAAAAGGTAAAATCTATATTTAGTCCATTTACTGAATAGATAAAGATTATTATCCCCGGCGTCAAGTCTCCAAGACCTATGGGCTCAAGCCTGCTTGATGAAAGTTGAAGCAATAGTGAATATGGCCTTAAGAGATACTTATCCAATTCGCCCCTCTGCACATAGCGATCAAAACCCCACAATTGTCTGAAAAATATCGTAGTTATGCCGTGAGCAATTAGCCACAGACTGAACAAAAAGCCCACTTCGTAGATATTCCAGCCGTTAATCAATTTAAATCTATTTAATATAACCCAGAGCAAGCCAAACCGGGCAAATTGGAGCAAAAAGATACTTAAGATACTTGTCCAGAAAAAATGCCGATATTCCAATCTTGACTTGATATATAAAATTATAGACCTTAAATAAAATTTCATCTTTTTTATTTAGGTTAACCACCCTGTATGCTTATTCTTCTAAGTGCTTTATTCCATAAAATCCTTCCTGCAAAAATCAGAATCACTATCCAGATAAACTGCTGGAATAAAAACAAAAGGATTTCAATTCCATTTATCTTTCCAATATAGATTGAAGTCGGAAGAAAATATAAAGTTTTAAAAGGAAGGCACACGGCTATTACTTTTAAAGGCACGGGGAAAAACCATAATGGAATAATCATACCTGAAAGAAAGATAACCAGCACCTGCTTTAGCATTACATAGCTCCAGATGAGCTTTGTCCAGAAACATATCATTCCTGTGATAAAACTGAGAAGGAAAAAAATTATACTACTTAAAAAAACACTCAAGCCAAACCCTAAAATATTCAGATAGGATGGAATTGCTATTTTAAAGACTATTAAAGAAATAACATATAAAGGAATGCCCTTCATTATAAAATTGAATAATATACTTCCCATAGTATTTGCAAATGAGGAGAGCTGGAAATCTACCGGTTTAATTAAATCAAAACAGATATTGCCGGTTCTAATCTTATCTTCCATCTGAAACTCAAGGTTAATGCGCAATGTCATACTTAAAATCGTCGCTACTACAGCATAAGTTACCATCTCCTCCAGATTAGCTTCTTTTATTTGTTGAGTGTGGGTATATATCGCTTTCCAGAGAGATGTAAGGACTAATATTATTATAAAACCAGAAAGAATACTTAGAAAATAATCCAGCCGATAAACCGCATTTTCAATGAACGATTTTTTAATAAAACTAAGATATCTTTTCATAAATTTTTTTTACAATCTCCTCTATTTCAGGTTCTTCAATCTTAAGGTCAATAATCTTATTATTCTTTATAACATCAGAAATAATCTGGCTGGATGAAATCCTCTCTGGATTAAATTTTACCCAGATTCGATTAAGTTCTCTTTTAATTATCTTGCCCTGACTTATCTTAAAATCATCTCCATCTTTAAATAAATCAACAATGAGGGTCCGTTCTACTCTATGTGCCTTCAGGAAATTCTCTAAATGTCCATCGTATAGAATCTTACCCTTATCTAAAATAATCAAATGTCTGCATAATTTCTCTAAATCAAACAGATCATGGGTTGTAAGAAAAATAGTCATCTTCTTCTTTTTGTTTATATCTAACAAGTAGCGCCTAAATCTATCCTTTGCCAGAACATCAAGCCCAACTGTTGGTTCGTCTAAATAGAGTATTTTGGGTTCATGTAACAGGGCTAAAGCAAGATCTCCCCTTATTCTTTGCCCTAAACTCAATTTCCTGACTGGAATCTGCAAGCTTTCCTCAAGTTCAAATAGTTTTAAGAATAGTCTTAGGTTTTCTTTGAAAAGTCTATCCGGAATCTCATATATATATTTGGATAACCTAAAAGATTCAATCAGAGGAAGGTCCCAGTATAATTGGCTACGGTGTCCAAAGACAACGCCGATATTCTTGGCATTGATTTTACGCTTTTGATTAGGATTAATCCCTAAAACTTCAATTAACCCAGAAGACTCAGTCAGTATTCCAGTCAATAACTTTACCAGAGTAGACTTCCCTGCACCATTTGGACCGATTACTCCAAGTATCTCTCCTTCTTCCACCTGAAACGAAACCTTATCCACTGCCTTTTTTATCTGATAATCTCTTGAGATTAAAGTCTTCAGATGTCCTATAATCCCACTCTTCCTTTTAAAAGTTTTAAATTCTTTAACTAAATCTTCTACCCTGATAATACTCATAACTAATTCCTTAATAACCAATCAATAGTTACCCGAAAAAGTTTCGAAGGAAGTTTATAGCGAAAATGCAGCCAATAGGGCTGGGTTTTAACTTTCAGAAATTCCTGACTCTTACAAATATCTCTAAAACTATTATTAAACTGACTAACGGCATCATTGGAGTTTTGAATTATCAAGAGATTATTTTTATATCTTTTACCTAAATTTAATAAATCTATCCTTTGTATCTCTTTTACCAACTCCTGCTTAACCTTATATCCATATAAATCCATATAACCTGATTCTTGTAACTTCCGAAAATTCCTTCTTATTCTCTCAATAATCTTATGCTCAGATAATCCCTCTTCTTGATACCTGAAGGTATAAAGTTCATTAAAGATATCTTTACCTCTTACAATCGGCTCCCAGAGTAAAAGATACTCAATAATATTATTATCATTGGCTACTAAAGTCGCCAAAGTAGCGCCTAATCTTATACCAAATAACCCTATTTTCGCATGAGAAAAATGAGTTTTTGCATAACTTATCATCTTCTTTATGTCCGAAATTCTTGTCTTGAGCGTGTAGTCTTCAAACCTACCAAAACTATCTCCAGTTCCCCGATAATGAAACCTGATAACATTTATTCCACTATCTGATAAGGATCTTGCAAAATTCGATAAATGGAGATGGACTTCTTTCTCTTCCTCTGCAAAAGGATTACAGAATATAATAACCTTATCTGATTTTTTACATTTAGCATAATAGACAATACCAAATATCTTCTGATGATAATTCTTAATGATTAAGACATCTTCTCTATTTTTCATTATAATAAATCAATAAGCTATCCCCGACACACCTTTGTTTTTTAAATACATTCCCTCCTTCAATAATCAAAGAAGTAGAACCGCCGCCATCTAACATCAGGGCATCTTTGGTATCTAATCTTTTCATCATCTCTGCTGTTTCATACCATGTTACATTTTCGCTGCAAACTATGAGCATCTTGCCATCCTGCGTAACTCCTATAGCCGTTCTGTTTTCTAACTCCATTGGTTCATCTTTAATTATGATCTCTCCATCCTTTAAGATTTGAGGGGCGCCACCTATTACCTGCTTAACACTCCTCCACTTTTTGGGATAAATAATAGAAAGATAAACCAGATCACCTTTCTTCATATTCTTTTTAATAAACTCCTCTGCTTTCTTTAATCCATAGATTAGACAATAATTGCCTTCAGGCACAACCACTCCCTCAAATTCACCCATTACTTTTGCCTTTATGGTAGTATTTACTATTAATCTTTCAGGAGATAATAACTTTAATAAATAACCCTTTTTACTCTTTAACTTTATGGGAATATTGCCAACCCTATCTGTATAGATAAGGATT
>CAZQVU010000101.1:0-4172 GCA_964596885.1 uncultured Planctomycetia bacterium | reverse complement strand
TTTACTTTTCAAGGAACTTTTATATTGAAAGTGTCCATAATAGTTTACACTATCAAGAAAAAGGAATCAAGCCTTTCCAAACATTTTCTAATCAACCTAATCAAACATAGACAGGATAGAGCCTGTCTTCAGCCAGGCTGGATGGTCTATTTTAGATATGAAAATTTGTAACTTGAGAAAGGATAATCTTGAGGTCTTTTATCAGTTTTGTCCTTATAAGATTTAGGGAAGTTGGGAAGGATTATACCAAAATTATTTCCTACCTCTGTGACTGTCATATGTCAAATGTGGAGACCTGACCCCCTGGTTTTAATCTTGAGTCTTCCTTCTTACCTCTAAGGCTACTTTAAGATGCTCGTAGATAATAGATAATGCTTTTTTATCTCCATCATCAAAAGATTTAAGAGCCTGTTTATATAATGATATAGCCTTATCAATATCACCCTGTTTTAGACAAATAAGACCTAATGTATCTAAATAATAACCTCTACTTTCTGGATTAAGTTCTATGGCTCTATCTACATACTCTCTTGCTTTATCTAAATCCTGGCTCTTCTCATATAAACAAAAGGCAAGGTTATTATAGGCATCTGCAAAATTACTATCCAAGTCTATAACCCTTTTATATAAACTTATTGCCTCATCAAAATCCTTCTCCTTCATATAGATATTTCCCAGATTAAAATAATAGGTAGGCTCGGTCTTATCCTTTGATATAGCCTTTTCATAATTTATCTTTGCCTTATCTAATCTTCCTTTTCTTTCATATAATAAAGCCAATCTATTCTGATAATAGGCGTCTAACTCCCAATTTACTTTCTCGGGTGGACAGACAACTAACATCCAGTAATCAGCACTCTTCCATTTCCTCATAAAGTGGAAATATGATATAACTTGGGGCTTCTCTTTTCCGGTATAGGCCAAGATAATATCATCTGTATCATCATAGCCAAAGACAACCAGATAATGGTACTTCCTGATAATAGGATATATCTGATGCATAACTATAACAGGAATATTCTCTTTTATCCTTTCTCCTAAGGTATGGATATCTGAATGGCTTATCTGTGAGAAGTAACCTTTATTATAGGCATAATTTTCTAAGTCAAAGGTAAGTGTGCCTCTTATATTGGAAAGATATATCTCATCTGCTATATCATCCTGGGTTATATCCTCCCCCCAGAAACGCAAAACAGAGGCTAATGCGGCCGGGCCGCATAAATGTCGCCTCTGTTTTTTAAAGTCAAGGCCCTTAATATAATGGCCCTTTGCTTTATCTTTATTTAGTCTTTCTTTTAGAGTTAAGTAGTTATATCCTGTACAACTGGATAAGGATAAAATTAAAGACAATATAACTACTGATGAGACTACACCTTTATTTAATCTCACACCAAATTATTGATACTCTCTTTCAACTTTGATTCTACGACCTGTAAAGTACAAAAATGAGATAAGAAGTAATAATAAAGCTAAAATGACAATAGCTACACCTGCTGCATCTCCAGCCTTTTCGACTGTCTTTATCTTTGAGGCTAACATATGTACCTGCTCTCTGTCCATTGACGCCAATTTTGTCATTATCTGTTCACTGGATAAACCTAACTTTGCTAATTTCTTAGAGACTGCTTCTTCTTCTAAGAAGTTTGATACAGTCTCTAAGTCATTTTGATAGGCTTTATCAGTAATGGATATACCAACTTTTGAATCAATCGGCATAGCAGATGCATTCAAAGGAAGACATCCTAAAAATAAGGCCCAGACAAACATAGCCAGATACACTTTTCTGTGCTTTAAGATTGCTTTAAAAAGCATTAAACCACCTCCTTTTTTTCATCTCTTTTTTTTATCTTCTTTTTTATCTTGCCAATATCATCTTAAAGGCAATTAACATTAAAAAGATGCCGAAAATCTTCTTTAATATAAGGTCAGGAATAGGCTTTACAAAAGATGCTCCAATCAAACCACCAACAAGAAAACCAATGGCAACAAAAACAGCAATTGGTATGTTCACATCTCCATTATAATAATATCTTAAAGCAGCAAGTAATCCTATTGGCGGCACCATAATGGCTAAGGTTGTGCCTTGTGCCTGATGTTGACTAAGGCCAAAGATGTAAACCAAAGCAGGTATGATAATCGTACCTCCACCTATTCCCAGAAAACCACTAAATACTCCGGCTATAAGACCCAACAAAAGATAGATTCCTGTCATAAAAATCCCCTCTTTACAATAAGTTATTACTGCAAATAGAATACATTAAAAATAAAAATAAGTCAAGGTTATCTTTAATATATGAGTCTTACTTTGGACTTAATGGAATTTGAGATAAGGCAATACCTTTTAGCAAGTTCTATTAACTCAGGAATCTTTTTCTGAACCTCATTATCTTCTGCTGAAGCCTCTATCTTTATCTCAATCTCAGAGAAGCAAAATCCCTTTAATCCCTTTGATAAGGTACCTATGGCTTCTGATGTATAACTTTTAATTTTTACTTTCTTTTTGTCAGCAAAATAAAGAAAGGTTGTCATAAGGCAGCTATTTACAGAAGCCACGAATAAATCCTCAGGTGATAAATATCCTTTTTCTCCCCCGAACTCTTCTGGAGTAGAAACTTGCAGGGAGGGTTTACCTTCAATATCAAGCCTTCCTTTTTTATTTTCAGTCCAAGTTATTTTGTTTTTGTATTTCATTTTTAACTTGGGTTATTGGTCTTTGCTGGTATTTTCCGTTGTCGTCTCCAGGTAGCCTGTTAGAGCACCAATTTGTATTTCTATGTTACTTTTAAATAATGAGTATGCTTATTGGAATGTTTACGAAAGGAAATATTAATTTCTCTGTTCAAACATTCGGCTATCTTTATTAGAGTCGCAATGGTCAGATTCTTCTCTTCTCCAGTTTCAATTTGAGAAATAAACTGCTGAGAGACACCTAATTTTTTAGCAAGGTCAATCTGTTTCAAGTTACTATCTTGTCTTAACTCAGCTATTTTCTGAGCAAGTGCAACCTTAGCACATTCAATTTCATAGAGTCGCTTAAATTCCTTATCTTTCAGTTTTTTCTTTAAATCAATATCGACATTTTCTAATCTGACTCTTTTCATTTAAATCACCTCATAATTCTATTCTTTCTATATGCTCGCCTTGTCTTTCTGTTCTAATCTTCCTTTTTACGCATAACTTTAAGTCCCTTTCTGGAATTTTCTTCGTTTTCTTTTTTATGGCATGAATCAATACTGCATTATTTCGCAAGTAAAAGAAATAGAATATTCTATTGTCCTTTGGACGCAATTCATAAATGCCCTTTTTTAAATAATCAGCCATCGGACGCCTAAGATTATTCCCCTGTTTTTTTAATTCTTTAACATAGGCATATATCTTTGCCTGTTCTTCTTTGGTCAAAGAATCAATAAATTCCTTTACCGGGTTATTTTTATTTTCATCCACAAAATAATATATATTTGATAGTTTATCTTTCCCCATTTAAATTATACAAGATATAACTTGTATTATCAAGGTTTTTTGAGAACTTTTTATATTAATCTTAAAATGATTAAAAATAGATTAAAATATAAAAAGCAATTCCAAGCACCTGTGCTACTCATTGCAGATGATTTATTTCTATTAAATCCTTGCAATTTTTCCGTTCCTATAAAACATAGAATCCTCGCTTAACCACCTAACTTTAAACTCCGCTGGATTGTGTTATCATCTATTATATCTTCTGGAATTCCTCTCTCATTTTTTCTGAAATGTATATTTTCATCAGTGACTGATAAGGAATATCCTTTTTGTGAGCCAATAGTTTCAACTCCTCAATCATTATCTCTGGAAGGCGAATTGAAATACTTCTTACAGAAGGTTTTAAATTAGATAAAGTGACATCCTTTACCTTTGACCAGTCAATGTATTCAGTAGAATCATGAGAACTCCAGAAGTTTCTTTCTTCTTCTTCGGTTCTAAATTTTGGTATCTTATTTTTTCCCATATCTTTCATAGCTCCTTTTTTCTTTTTTATTCATATCCCTTGCAGATATTATTCTAATTAATCTATCTCTGATGGTAAATACAATAAATAATCTTCTATCTAAATCAGTTCTTCCTAATGCAAAAAATCGCCTCTCCGAATACATCTTTGTAATATCTTGTAATTATTCATCACCCATTAAGTATAT
>CAZQVU010000100.1:0-4206 GCA_964596885.1 uncultured Planctomycetia bacterium | reverse complement strand
CAGGGAAGAAATATTTTATAGATACAACTGTTGAACCCGGAGTTAAAGTCTTTGGCAAGAAAGGTGAAGTTGCCCTTTTTTGTCAATATCGGCATGAGCATGATGTGGATATATATAATGGCACAACAGAGGACTGGGGATTAGCAGGAGTTAGATATGAGTGGTGAAGAGAAGCAAAAGACAGGATTAGCTTTAGGAAGTGGTGCAGCCAGGGGCCTGGCACATATAGGAGTATTGAAGGCGCTAAAAGAGCGAGATATCTCTATTGATATGATTGCTGGCTCAAGCATGGGTGCGCTTGTTGCTGCCTATTATGCAAGGAAAGGAGAGATAGCCAGCCTTGAAGAGATAGCGTTAAAGGTTGACTGGAGACAACTGGCGCGATTGTTAGACCCCAATTTAGCATTGCTTTTTAAGGGAATCATCTATGGCAGAAAGGTCAAAGGACTTTTAGAGACACTAATAGGAAATGTAAAGTTCAAAGATTTAAAGATACCTCTGGCGGTAGTAGCCACCGATGCCTATACAGGTGAAGGAGTAGTAATAAAAGAAGGTTCTGTAATTGAAGCAGTCAGGGCGAGTATTTCCATTCCTGCTATATTTATGCCGGTTAAGTTTAGAGATAGATTCTTGATGGATGGCGGAATAGTCAATCCTGTTCCAGTAAAAGTAGTTAAAGATATGGGCGCGACATTTGTTATTGCCTGCAATGTAATTCAAGAACCTAAAAGAAGAAAAACCTTTAGTCTTTCAAAAAGACAGAAATTCTCTAAGTCAATTTCAAAATCCCGGACGAAAAATTTGGGTTTACTGGCACTGAATAATAAAATCAATGAACTTATTCGGGAAAACAAAAGTAGGCTTCAAAGATTCCAGAAATTTAAGGATGGGCTTAAAGAAAGACTTTACAAAGGGACTCAGAGAATAGATGCAGATACCCCCACCATATTTGATGCTATAATACAGGCGCTTTATGCGATGGAATATGAGATAGCGAAATTAAAAGTAAAAGAGGCAGATATAGTGATATCTCCTGAGGTGGGGCACATCGCTGCTTTAGAATTTTATCAAGGCAAAGAGGCGATAGGGATGGGATATAGAGCGGCAATGAAGGTGATGCCAGACATACAAAAGTTAATAGGTTGATCAAGGAGCAATAAATTTCATATAGAGAATTGCAGCAACCGTTGGCAGTTAATGAAGTTCAACAGGTCTTGTTTTTTGAATTATTTTATGGTATATGTTAGTTCTATAACCAAACTATTAAAGAGAAAATTTCAGAAACAGTTAAAATTCACAATTCAAAACATAGTCATTTTTTGGGAATCAAATGAATAGATTTTCTGATAATTTTTCCAGATGGGGAAAAGAGATAAGGAGAATTTTAAGGAGGCAAGTAGCCTGGAGTTTTTCTAAATTTTTTATTTTTTTATGTAAAAAACTGTCTTTAAAGTCAATATATAAACTTGGAAGTAGTATAGGAAGATTAATCTATTATATGGCTTTTTCTCACAGGAGAATTGCTTTAGATTCTTTAAGCATAGCCTTCCCAGAGACTTCTTTGAAAAGAAGAGAAAGGATTGCCAGGGACTTTTCTGTTATTATGCTTCAGAGTTTTTTAGAGGTTATTTATTTTGCAAATAATCCCTCTCTGTTTAATAATATAAAGATTGAAGGAAGAGAGTTTTTGGATAAGGCTTTAGAGAAGAAGCGCGGGATTATTGCTCTCTCTGCGCATTTTGGGAATTTTCCTTTAATAAGTTTAAAATTAGCCAGGGAAGGCTATAAGATAAGTGCTGTTGTAAGACCAATGCGAGATAGAAATGTTGAGGAGTATGTGCAGAACTTGCGCACAGAAGGAGGAGTAAAAACAATCTATTCTCTTCCCAGAAGGCAATGTGTGGTTAATATGGTGAGGTCTTTGAGAAACAATGAAATAGTTATAGTTCATATGGACCAGAATTTTGGAACAACCGGGGTATGGGTAAAGTTCTTCGATAGACTCGCCGCAACTCCAGTAGGTCCTATTGTCCTGGCTTTAAGAACCAGGGCTCCAATTCTTCCTATGTTTATAATTAGAGAAGGCGTAGGAAAGCACCGCTTAAAAATTTTACCTGAGTTAGAGTTAGATTATTTTCCAGAAAGAGAAAAGACAGTGCTTGTTAATACTATAAGGGTTACCAATCTTACTGAAGAGTGGGTAAGAAGGTATCCTGAATATTGGGGTTGGATTCATAAACGATGGAAATCACAACCGCCAGAAGAGATTTTTAAAAAAAGATTTAAGGTTCAAACAGATGATATTGAAGGTTTAATCAATCCTATAAAGGCGGAATTTTAAGATAGATATGAATGTCAAAGAACTTCTTAAAAAGCAAAATCTTGTAGTTCCTGATAAAGCTGCTCTTGTTTATGAGGACAAGGAGGTAAGTTTTTCTCGGTTAAAGGAGGATTCCTTTAAGTTAGCAAATTATTTTATAGAGACTGGAGTTGGAGAGTCTCATAGGATTGCAGTATATCTAGCCAATAGTTATGAAGCAGTGATAAGCATTCTGGCTATTTTTAGTATAGGCGCAACTTTGGTTCCTTTAGATTTTATGCTCAGTGAAGAAGAGGTAATTGGTTTTATAAATCATAGCGAAGCAAATCTTTTGATAGTTCAAGGCAAAAGAAGAATTAATTTGGAAAATATCAGAAGAAGATGTAAAGGGTTAAAAGGAATTATTGCAGTGGGAACGGAGAGTGAGGGATGTATCCTGTGGGATGAAATTTTTAAAAAGAGTTCTTCTTGCCAGCCCCCTGTCAATTTTGATGATGAGAAATTAGCACTTATTTTATACACCTCAGGTTCTTTCGGACATCCCAAGGGAGTAATGCTTAAATATAGGCATCTTGACAATCCTGTAAGGGTTTTAGATTATTCCCTGAAGACATCAACCAAAGATATTTTTCTATGTGGAGGAGTTCCTTTTTCTCATTTAGGAGGTTTAGATTACATCCTTTCAATGATTTGGTATGGGGCTACCATCGTATTAATGCAGAGATTCTCTCCTTTAGAATTTTTAAAAAATATAGAAAAACACAGAGTTACTTTATTCTGGATTGTCCCCTCAATGTATACAGCAATCTTGTCTTTAAAAGAATATAGTAAATTTGACCTATCCTCTTTAAGATGTGCAGTTGTTTTTGGCGCTCCCTCTTCTCCCTATCTTTTGAAAAAGTTTCATAAACTTTGCCCCAATGCTCATTTATTAAATGGATGGGGTATGACAGAAACCTCTGCCCCTAATTGTGTATTGCCTTTAGATAGTAAAAAGATAGAAAGCATAGGCAGATTTGTTCCCTGGATGGAGGTAAAGGTTGTTGATGAAAAGGGAAGGAGATTAAAAGAAAATGAAGCAGGAGAACTATGGGTGCGGGGAGAAGGAGTAATGGTTGGTTATTATAAACAGCCTGAGTTAACCAGGGAGGTTTTAACTGAAGATGGCTGGTTAAAGACAGGTGATATTGCTAAATTCGATGAAGAGGGGTTTTTTTATATAGTAGGAAGAAAGAAAGATATGATAAAGGTTGGAGGAGAAGCGGTCTTTTCTCCAGAGATTGAGGAAAAAATCTATACTCATCCCAAGGTAAAAGAGGTAGCGGTAATAGGCGTTTCTCATAAATTGAGAGGAGAGGTTCCCAAGGCATTTATTGTAGTAAAAGAGGGAGAAAGGTTATCTGAGAGAGAGTTGAAGATTTTCTTAAAAGAGAGATTAGCCCATTTTAAAATCCCCCATTACTTTGAATTTATAAACCAATTGCCCAAGACGCGGACTGGAAAAGTCAATAAAAAGATATTGAAGGAAAAAGAACATCTTCAATATCAAAACCCTGACAAGATACAGGAAATATAAAAAGGATATTTATTTTTAATTTTCAAGATAAGAGTTTTTAAACAGGTAAAATAAGAGAAGTTTTATAATGAGTTTTTATGGTATAATAATAAATAGAAAGTAAGAATTTACAAAGTGCTTGGTTTTGATTTCTGGGTCTTACAATCTCTGTTTTTATTGCACCTTATTAAACCTGTTAATTATCTTAAAGGAGTATATTTTTGACGAAAAGAGGAAGCCTTGCATATGAACGAAGGTGACCTTAGTCCAGAAAGACGCAAAGCCCGCCGCCTAAAAGTTAATTTTACAGTTATCTACAAAGTAAAGCGGC
>CAZQVU010000099.1:0-4323 GCA_964596885.1 uncultured Planctomycetia bacterium | reverse complement strand
CTATAGATTGAAGCTATCTATGGTGGTAAAGCCTAAAATATAAAGAGCATACTTTTTGTATGGTTTAGTAAAATATACCATACAAATTTTATTTTGTCAAGGGTAATTTGTGTTTTTTAAAACCCCTTATATAGCAAAGGCTTGCAATGTAAATAATCTTAGCGTTGCACTTTGAAATTTTCTTAATCTGGCGCCCCAAGAAGGATTCGAACCTTCGACACCAGGTTTAGGAAACCTGTGCTCTATCCAACTGAGCTATTGGGGCAGATAAAAATTTAAAATTAAAACATAATATAAAAAGCAAAAGAACAAAAAAGAGCATCGTATTACTAATATTTTATTAAAGAAAATATCGACTGACCCGTCTCTTCTATCCTCTTCCTGCCTTTCAAAAAACTAAGTTCAATGAGAAAACAAAGTTCTACAATATTGCCGTTTAATCTTTTAACTAAATCTATAACAGCAGAGGCTGTACCTCCTGTTGCAAGTAAATCATCAACTATTAATATATTATCTTGCTGCTTAATTGAATCCTGATGTATCTCTAAAGTATCAGTTCCATATTCAAGTTCATAAGAAACAGAATAGGTTTTGTAAGGAAGTTTTCCTTTCTTTCTTATCAGAACCAGACCTGCATTTAACTTGTAGGCTAAGACTGCTCCGTAGATAAAACCCCTTGATTCAATGCTTACAACTTTGTCTATTTTTTTATTTTTGTAGCGTCCAGCTAATATATCCACACTTTTTTTGAACTTATCGGCATCCTGTAAAATAGTAGTAATATCCTTAAAAATAATACCTTTCTTGGGAAAATCTGGGATATCTCTTATCGTCTCTTTTAATTCTTTTCTTATCTCTTTATCAACTTCCATTTATTTCTTCCTTCTCCTCGTTTTCCTTTTGGATATCTTTTTCTCGGTCTTTTTTTTCAATCTCTTTCCTTTTTTTGTTATCGACTTTTTCTTGATTAACTTTTTACCTCTTTTCTTAACTTCAATTTTCTTTTTTCTCCTCTTTTCTTTCTTTTTCCTTTTAGTTTTTTCAAGACTTTCTAAATCTATACCCTCTTGAATTGCTAAGTAATGCTTCAATTTCTTCATAGCTGCATTTTCTATCTGGCGTACCCTCTCTCTGGTTATCCCAAATCTTTCAGCCGTCTCTCCCAGGGTATGACTGAAGCCATCTTTTAAGCCGAATCTTAAGTTTATTATCTCTCTTTCTCTTTCTGATATCAAACCCAAAAGAGCATCGATTCTCTCTTTTTGCAATAACTTTGTTAATTCATCCTTTGGCGAAGCAACGCTTTTATCCTCTATCAAGTCCATAAAGTGGCCTGAATTATCCTCACCAATAGGCACATCTAAAGAACTGGCCTTGGCGGCAATCTCATTAAGTTGTCTGACTTTTTCAACTGACATCCCCATAGTCCTGGCTACTTCTTTAATGGGAGGTTTTCGTCCTAATCTATGAGATAGCTGTTCAGTAACCTTTCGCCATCTGGTTATAATCTCTGACATATACACAGGTATTCTTATGGTCTTACCCTGATTGGCTATAGCACGGGTTACATATTGCTTTATCCACCACGATGCATATGTGCTAAATCTATATCCCTTTTTAGGGTCAAATTTACTTACCGCCCTCATTAAACCAAGGTTGCCCTCTTCTATTAAATCTGAAATAGAGACACCAAAATATTTATATCGTTTAACGATGTTAATCACCAGGCGCAAATTAGACTGTATCATCTTCTGGCGTGCTTTTTTATCGTTTTTCTTGATGCGCTCAGTTAGCTCTTTTTCCTCCTCAGGAGTAAGCAAGGGTATATCTTTTATATCCTTTAGATACAGTCTTATTATATCCATAGTTTACAGGTTTCAAGTTTTAGGTCTTAAGTTGCAAGTCTCAAGTTCATAGTTCTAAGTTTTTAAATCTTTTTATTTTTTCTAACTTGCAACTTGCAACTTGTTACTTGCGACTTGTTTTAATCGCTGCCTGAGCTGCTGCTAATCTTGCAATAGGCACCCTGAAAGGAGAGCAACTTACATAAGTAAGACCGACCTCATGGCAGAATTTAATACTCTTAGGTTCACCACCGTGTTCTCCGCATATACCAAGTTTAATGTCTTTTTTGCTCTTCTTACCAAGTTCTACTGCCTGTTTAATCAACCTGCCGATTCCATCCTGATCAAGCACCTGAAATGGGTCATTGCTATAAATACCCATTTTAACATAGTCTGGTAAAAATTTACCTGCATCATCTCTGGAAAAACCGCAGCCCATCTGGGTTAAATCATTGGTTCCAAAAGAAAAGAAATCTGCAAATCTGGCTATCTCATCAGCCGTAATAGCGGCACGAGGAATCTCAATCATAGTTCCTATCTTGTAGTCAATCTTAGCCTTCTCCTTCTTGAAGATATCCTGGATTGCCTCCTCTGCCTCCTCTCTGGCTATCTTTAACTCTTTATAGTGTCCAACAAGCGGTATCATAATCTCAGGTAAAACTTTTACGCCTTCCTTCTTTACTTTAATAGCTGCCTCAATAATAGCCCTTACCTGCATCCGGGATATCTCTGGATAAATTAAGCCAAGACGGCAACCTCTATGGCCTAGCATAGGATTAATCTCTTTTAGAGATTCAACCTTGTTTTTTATTTTTGAGACTGGAATACCTAAAAGTTTTGATATTTCTTTCTGACCAGTTTTATCATGAGGTAAGAACTCATGTAAAGGCGGATCCAGCAATCTTATAGTGCATGGTCTTCCTTTGAGTGCCTTAAATATCCCTTCAAAATCCTTTCTCTGTATAGGTAGAAGTTTTTTAAGGGCTCTTCTTCTTCCCTCTGCATCCTCTGCCAGAATCATTTCTCTAAAGAGATTAATCCTTTTACCCTGAAAGAACATATGTTCCGTTCTACAGAGACCAATTCCTTCGGCACCAAACTTGACTGCTACTTCTGCATCATAAGGTGTATCAGCATTGGCTCTGACACCTAACCTTCTAAATCTATCAGCCCACTTCATTAAAGTTGCGAAATCACCTGATAAGGATGGTTCTACCGTAGAAAGCCTACCCATATACACATTTCCATTATGCCCATTAATAGATATCCAATCGCCCTCATTTACTGTCTTTGAGCCGACTTTAAATCTCTTCTTTTTATAATCAATCTCAAGTTGACCTGCACCTACTACACAACACTTACCCATACCTCTGGCAACGACAGCCGCATGAGATGTCATCCCGCCTCGACTGGTAACAATGCCATTTGCTACATTCATACCGCCAATATCTTCAGGTGAAGTTTCTATTCGGCATAAAATTACATCTCTACCATCTTTGGCTCTTCTCTCAGCCTCCTCTGCAGTAAAGACGACTTCTCCATATGCAGCACCAGGTGAAGCCGGTAATCCTTTTGCTATCGGCTCCTTTTTCTTCTCTTCCTTTGGGTCAAATACAGGATGAAGTAATCTATCTATTTGTTCAGGTTCAACCCTCTCTATAGCAGTTTTCTGACTGATTAAATTCTCTTTACACATATCAACCGCTATTTTGACTGCCGCCTGGGCTGTTCGCTTACCAGTTCTTGTCTGGAGCATATAGAGTTTCCCTTCCTGGATGGTAAATTCAAAATCCTGCATATCCTTATAGTGTCGTTCTAATTTATTGCGTATCTTCATCAATTCATCGTAAATCTTCTTATTAGTCCTTTTGAAAGTCTGGATATCTTTAGGTGTCCTGATGCCAGCAACAACATCTTCTCCTTGAGCATTCATTAGATACTCACCATAGAATCTATTCTCACCTGTCGATGGGTCTCTGGTAAAAGCAACACCAGTTCCAGAGGTTTCACCCATATTACCAAAGACCATTGCTTGAACATTTACCGCTGTACCAAGTAATCCTTTTATATTATGGATTTGACGATAGGCAATAGCCCTTTTATTATTCCAGGATTTAAAGACGGCGTTTATTGCCTCTTTTAACTGAATGCGAGGATCCTGCGGAAAATCCTTCTTTGTGGCTTTCTTGTAAACTTTTAAAAATCTCTCCACAACCTCTTTTAAGTTAGAAGTATCAAGATCGGCATCATTCTCCTTTTTATACTTATCTTTTACTGCCTGAAGTTCCTCCTCAAATAATTCCTGTTTTATTCCTTTTACTACATTACCAAACATCTGGATAAATCTTCTATAGGCATCCCACGCAAAACGTGGATTATCTGTCTTCTTTATAAGTCCTTCTAATGTCTCTTCATTTATACCTAAATTTAATACCGTATCCATCATACCAGGCATAGATACAGCCGCACCTGACCTAAC
>CAZQVU010000098.1:0-4380 GCA_964596885.1 uncultured Planctomycetia bacterium | reverse complement strand
TTATTTATGATTTGTTTAGTATTTAGTATTTCGTGCTTAGGATTTATTTATTGCTTGGCTTTCCAATTATCTCTGTCCCAATACCCTTATCAGTAAAAATCTCCAATAAGAGTGAATGAGGGACTCTGCCATCGATTATGTGAGTTTTTCTTATGCCTCCTTTTAGGGCTTCAATGCAAGCTTTCACCTTAGGAAGCATACCACCTGTAATAATACCTCTTTTTATTAAATCCTTCACATCTTTAATATTTAAAGTTGAAATTAATGAATCTTCATCATCCTGATTCATCATTATCCCTTTGGCATTGGTCAAAAGAACTAATTTCTCAGCTTCTAAAGAGATAGCAATCCGCGAACTTGCCTCATCAGCATTGATATTATAAAGCCTCTTTTTATCATCAATGGCTACAGAATATATTACCGGAATCTTATCTGCCTTCAGTGCTCTCTTGATAGGCTGAGGATTTATAGAATCGATCTCACCTACATAACCAAATCTTTTTCTATGAGTAGCAGTCTGTTTCTTTACCTTTATTAAATCATCAACCTTGCCACTTACACCAAAAGCCGCACCTCCTAATTTTTTAATCTCCTTAATTACCCTATTATTTAACTCAGATAAGGTTTCTTCAACAATCTGCATAGTATCTTCATCGGTTACTCTGCGTCCATCAATAAACTTCGGTTTCTTTCCGACTTCATGCATCTTTCTGTTGATAAATAATCCCCCTCCATGGACAAGAACTGGTTTCATACCCACATAACTCATAAAGACGATATCAGCAAGAGTCCCCCTTCTCATCTCATCATTTTCCATAACAGCCCCGCCATATTTTATAACCACTATCTTCTTATTGAATCTCTGAATATACGGCAGAGCCTCAATCAAAACATCTGCTTTCTTTATAATATCTTCCATATTTCTATGTCCTATAATGGGCGTTGATGCGTATATACTCTGGTGTCAAATCAGAGGTTAGAACTGATACCTGGTATTTGCCCATATGCAGACGAACTGTAATATCAATCTCTTTCTTCTTAAAGATCTTTTGTAGTTTGGCTTTATTATGTCTTTTAGGCTCAAGACCTTTAAACACTGTAATATTATCAAAAGAAACCTCAAGTTTTTTTGGACTAAGTCTTATACCTGATGAACCAATACAAGAGACGACTCTTCCCCAATTTGGGTCCTCTCCATAGCAAGCAGTTTTGACCAGATTAGAGTTAGCGATAGAAAAAGCCAATCTCTTGGCATCTTTATAACTCTCTGCTCCTTCTATGTTAACTCTAATAAGTTTACTTGCACCTTCTGCATCTTTAATCAGCATTTTAGATAATATAGATAAAACTGAAGTTAAAGCCTTAATAAATTTAAAATAGCCCTTAGAATCTACAGTTATAGGCTTATTCTTGGCTAAACCATTAGCCAAAGCAATAACTGTATCATTAGGACTCATCTCTCCTTCAACCGAGATAAGATTAAGGGTTTTATCTACTGCCTCTTTTAAGGCGTATTTTAAAGCCTTTTTATGTATAAATGCATCTGTGGTTACAAAACATAGAGTGGTTGCCATATGAGGATGAATCATACCTGCCCCTTTAATGCAAGCGGCAACAACTATTCTCTTCTTACCCAAACTAAACCTGGCTACTTTCTGTTTTATTACCTTATCTGTAGTAAGTATGGACTGGGCGAAATCTTTTTTATCCCTCTTATTTAATCTTTTAACGAGCTTACCTATATTCTTTTTTATTAAATCTACAGGAAGAGGTTTTCCAATAATTCCAGTCGATGCCATAAGTACTCTATCTTTGTCTATTCCTAGTTTATTGGCTACAACCTCTATTAAGTAGCGGGTATCTTTTAGGCCTTGTCTTCCAGTATAGCAATTAGCATTTCCACTATTTACAAGTATAGCCTGGATATTCCCTTTCTTAAGATGCTCTTTATCAATACTAATATGGGCTCCAGGCAACTTATTAGTAGTAAACAGAGCTGCTACCTTGGCTGGAACCTCAGAATATAAAAGACCTAAATCAGGTCTTTTTCTCTTTATGCCACAATGTATACCACTGGACTTAAAACCTGAGGGTGAAGTTATGCTACCTGATACAATCTCCATCAAACTAATCCTTCATCTTGTTTAAACCCATACATAATATTCATATTTTCAACTGCCTGACCACTTGCTCCTTTTAATAGATTATCAATAACCCCCACAACAATAACTAAACCTTTCTCTTCATCAACTTTTAATCCTATATGACAATAGTTTGTATAAACTACATCTTTAATTTGAGGTAATTTGTCTTTATCTAAAACCTTCACAAAAGGGCTGTCTTTATAAAAATCCTTATATAAATCCTGCATATATTCCTGGTTAATTTTCTCCTTATATTGCAGGTAAACCGTAGTTAGTATTCCTCTATTTATAGGTATAATATGAGGAACAAAAATAGGTTGCATATTCTGTTTACTTATGGCTGAAAGCTCCTGGCTAATCTCTGGGGTATGTTGATGGGAAGCCACCTTATAAGCCTTTACATTTTCATTTATTTCAGAAAAATGGAGATCAATATGAGCCTTTCTACCTGCACCTGTCAGTCCAGATTTAGCATCAATTATAATCTCTGAAAGTCCGAAATGATTCCGCGAAACTGACGGCAGGCAACACAAAAGCGCTGCAGTTGAATAACAGCCCGGATTAGCAATTAAAGAAGCTCTTTTTATCTTATTCTTATAAAGTTCGGGTAAACCATATATGCTATTTTTTAAGTTAGCCTCATCTATATGTTTAATCTTATACCATTTCTCATAAAGACCTTTATCTTTCAATCTATAATCAGCACTTAAATCTATAACTCTTTTACCCTCGCTTAAAAATCTTCTTACATATCTCATTGAAACTCCATGAGGTAAGGCTAAAAAGATAAGGTCAGCTTTGCTGCATACCTCTGCTACATCCAGATTTTTACACACAAGGTTGCACCTATCCAAAAACCTCGGAAATATCTCAGAATACTTCTTCTCCTCATCCAACTTGGCTGTCAATGAAGTAATCTCTACTTTTGGATGATTTAGTAGAATTCTTGTTAATTCCTCACCAGTGTATCCTGTAGCACCCACAACCGCAACTTTTAACATTTTCTTTTTTTCTCTTCCACTTTAGTCTTTTTTCGACGACAAAAAGAGTATCTAAATTATAAAATAAAAAACCTATCCCGTCAAGATTTTTATTTTATTTACCCCCTTAAAAATCATCACCGCTTGCATCCGTTTTCTATTTCCAAGGGGATAAACTTGATGAGATAGGCACTTATAAAATAATGAAATTGATATCTTATTTTTATCTTATTATTATCTCTTTGAAAACTGAAACCTCTTTCGTGCCTTCTTCTGACCGTATTTCTTACGCTCTTTTTCGCGTGGATCACGAACCAGTAAGCCTTTTTTCTTTAGAACATCCCTTAAAATCTCATTTTCTCCAACTAAAGCCCTGGCTATACCCAATTTAATAGCATCAGCCTGACCTGTTTGCCCTCCTCCTCTAACATTAACTATAACATCATACTTATTTAGAGTATTAGTTGCAAGAAGGGGTTGCTTGACAGCCTCCTGGTGAACCTCAAGGTTAAAATACTCCTTTAGATCTTTTTTATTTATCTGAATCTTTCCAGAGCCTTCTAATAACATTACTCTGGCTACAGAAGTCTTCCTTCTTCCTGTATATATCTTCTTCTCCTTTGTAACAGTCTCTACCAAAATAACCTCCTAACTATTTAAATCTCTAACGGTATAGGTTGCTGTGCTTGATGAGGGTGTTGATCTCCTCTATAAACCCTTAGTCTTTTTATCATCTTTGAGGCAAGTTTATTCTTGGGTAACATCCTCTTTATAGCCAATTCCACTATCCGTTCAGGGTGTTGTTTCTTCATAGTCTTTAAGGGTATCTCTTTTAATCCTCCAGGATAACCTGAGTATCTTTTGTATTTCTTCTGTTCCAATTTCTTTCCAGTAGTTACTATTTTATCTACATTTATAACAATTACCTCATCTCCCATATCAATATAAGGAGTATAATCAGGTTTGTGTTTACCCTGAAGATAGACGGCAACTTTTGCTGCTAAGCGACCTAAGACCTTGCCCTTTGCATCAACAATATACCAGTCTCTCTTAATCTCTTCCTGTTTTGGAGTATATGTCTTAGTAGTCTTCATAAAATACCCTTTATTGTTAAGTTTATTAGGTCTTTAACATAACATAGGATTTTCCAACTGTCAAGTTTTTTATATAGGATTCCCAAATCTGTTGCCAAAGGGATAGTTCTTGATTACACAGATTATTAAAAGATTACACAGATTTTCCGTCGATATTTAATC
>CAZQVU010000097.1:0-4394 GCA_964596885.1 uncultured Planctomycetia bacterium | reverse complement strand
AATGCTCTTTATGTTTAAATATCCTTTCGGTAACATTTATTAATGAGGCAATACAAATAACAGAATTTAAAGAGAGAACTGGTAGTGATTATAAGGTCTTTACTTGAAAAAGACTTATTAAAAATAGTCAGTAAATAATATTTCTATCTTTCTTTTTATATAAGACAATAGACTTGGTTTCGGAGGGTTATAAAAGGGTGTCTCTTTTTTAAATAAGACATATCTTGCCATCCCTAAACAGGTAGACCAGCCAGGGTTATTTAGATCTTTTAAAACTCGTGGTTCTCTGGGTGAACCGAGACGAACTGGAAGATTAAATTCTTCTTGAGCCCTCTCTATCAAACCATCCAAGAGCCCTGCACCTCCTGTGATAACTATTCCAACTGGAGCCTGCCTCAGACAATCCATCTTTCTTAATGCAGTTTTAATTTCAGAAAATAAATACATTAAACCCTCTTTAATGATATTGCATATCTGACTTCTAGTTATATTCTTAAAATTACTATTAGCATCCTTTAATATTATATCTTCTGCAATCTCCTGCTTTTCTAAGTAAATACAGCCGTAGCGCTTCTTAATCTCTTCAGCATAAGACAATGATATCTTCAACTTATCAGAAAGAAGAGATGTTATATCATCTCCCCCTTTCAATAATACCTTAAAACCTTTTAAATAATTATCCTTAAAAAAGGCTAAATCAGTTACTCCTGCTCCAATATCCATAAGGATTACCCCTGATCTCTTCTCCTCCTCAGTAAGGACACTGTGGCTACTTGCAATAGCAGAAGCAATAAATTCCCTCACCTCATATCCAGCCTGATTGACACTCTTCCTTAGATTCTTTATATGATTGGATAGACTGGATATAATAGATAAGTCCACCTCTAACTTTTCTGCCTGCATATTTATAGGATTTAATACTCTATCCTGTTCATCAATAGTATAACCGCAAACCAAACTATGAATGGGAGTTCTGTCCAATGAAACTCCCTGGATATAAGCAGACATAATAACATTATCAATATCCTGCTGCCTCACCTGATGTCTGCTATTTTTAATCACCACTGCCCCATGAGAAGTAGTCATATCAAGGTGACCACCACTTATGTTAAGGTAGATATAGTGGTTATCAATATGAGAATTCCTTTTTATTCTATAGAGTATATCTTTTAAGGCCTGGGCAGTCTGATTAAGGTCGGCTACTATCGACCTATTAAGTGAAGATAAACTATCCTCCTCGGCGGCTAAGATATCGATATTCTCTTCCTTCTTCTTTGTGGCTACAATTGCCCTAATCCTTGAATTAGATATATCAACGCTTGTTATACCTTTACCTTTTCTAAATCCTATCATCTCGTTCCTATAACTACATCCTCAAACCTTAAATCAATATATTCCACCTCATCTAAATCAATTGAGGGAAGACTTTCTCCTAAGACCTTAATCTTTCTTTCACAATCATCTCTTTTAAGCCTTACTTCTACTTTATCATCTAGAATAAATATAATACTCCGAGAATTAGATACATCAATGCTACCTACTTTATGAAATTTTACTATCCCATTCTCTTTTAAACTTTTTAATATCCTTAAGGCATAATGGAGTCTATCCGAATTACATTCTTTCAACAAACTCCTCAAGATAATAGATTCTCGCAAACCCACTATTTCAGGAAGTTCAAGACTTGAATCTGTAGAATAGCCAGGCAAGATAAAGCCATCCTTGTCTACTTGATAGAATCTATCCTGAACCTTTATCTCTGCTACGGGCTTTCTTCTTTCAATGGATATCAATAAAGTATCGGGAAGGCGTCTCTTTACAAAGACATCTTCTATTTCAGGATGTAGTCTTTTAATATCTATTGCCACTTCGTCCAAATTGATTTCAAATATATTAACAGGCAAATCGATATCGCAGAATTTGGCAACTTCCTCAGTAGTTAGAGATGAACCCTCCAAAATTATCCTTTCAATGTTAAAGGCAGGCAGGTTAAATAAAACTTTCTTAATTCCCTTAATTCCTCCTATTATAATTAATAATGCAATTATTATCAAAAATATCACTTTTATATTGCGGGCTTTATTACTCTTTTCCTTTTTGCTATTTTTAAAAAAATCTAACATCAATTCTCCCTTTCACATTCTTTCTGACTAACTTTAGAAGGAATGACTTGCATTCACTATCTTATCACATAAAAGTTCAAAACTTATCCCTGCTGAGGCGGCTGCTTTTGGTAATAAACTCTGAGTTGTTAAACCTGGAATACTATTTACCTCTAATATAAACACCTGATTATCCTCACTTAGCCGCATATCCACACGAGAAAAAAAACAACAACCTAATGCTCTATGAGCCTTAAGTCCTATCTTCTGTATCCTTTTAGAGAGGCCGTTATCCAGTTTAGCTGGAACTTCATATTCACTCAAACCCTTGGTATACTTTGCCTTGTAATCATAGAATTTGCATTTGGGGATTATCTCAACTACGGGAAGAGGTTTATCCTCTAAAATACCAACGGTTATTTCCCTACCTTTAATATATCTTTCGATGATAACCTGAGAATCAAAGCCTTGAGCTTTAGAAATGGCTCTATTAATCTCTTCTTCATTTTCAACTATAGATAATCCTATACTTGAACCCTGCATAGAGGGCTTTACCACAAGGGGTATAGTTAATCCATCTAAATTCAAAGAACTTTGATTAGCAGTATATATCTTATAAGGAGCCACAGGAAGGCCACACTCTTTAAATACCCTTTTAGACTCAATCTTATTCATAGCCAGATATGAGGCTTTAGAATCAGAGCCAGTATAAGGCATTCTCATCTCCTCTAAGATTTTTTGAACTCTGCCATTTTCTCCAAAACCTCCATGCAGAGCAATAAATACGCAATCAACTCTATTTTTTTTAATGGTAACCTCCACACTCTTTAAATCATTTACTATCAACTCTCTTACATTATAACCTCTTCTCCTTAGCGCCTTACATACTGCTTCACCAGACTTAAGAGAAATTTCCCTCTCTGATGATTCACCACCCATCATAACACCAATATTTTTAAATCTCTTCCTCATCTCTTTTATATCTCTTTAAACTATTCTGTAAGATTATTATCTCTGTCTCTAAGTTAATATTATACAATGATTTAATCTTAGTTTGAATAAATCTGATTAATCGATAGACATCGCTGAAGGTGGCATCTTTTTTATTAATTATGAAATTGGCATGTTTAGTTGAAACCTGCGCCTGGCCTATAGAATAACCCTTTAGCCCAGCCCTTTCTATTAATTGAGCACTCTTCAATCTTGAATCTGTCGGGTTTTTAAATATGCATCCAGCACTTAGAGCCTCAAGAGGTTGCCTCTTCCTCTTTTCTTCAAGATAAACTTCTCTCCTTTTTAATATATTACTCCTTTTATCTTTCTTTAAACCTAAGACAACCTCGGTTATTATAAAATCATCAAAATTACCTCTTCTATATTCAAACCTGAGTTGGTCTTTCAGGTATCTCTTTTTATGGCCATAATAATTAATCCCTCTTACCTCTTCAACTACATCAGCCAGACACCCTCCTGAGGTTCCGGCATTCATATATACAGCCCCTCCTAAACTGGCTGGAATACCGGCTAAAAACTCAAGTCCAGTCAGAGAATACTCACCGCTTATATCAATCAAGTTAGGAAGTTTAATCCCTGCCCGGGCAATGAGTCTATTTCCTTGTAAGTGGACTTTTTTAAAATAGTCTGAATCCAACTGTAGAAAAATAGTATCCAGGTCCTCATCCAGGACTAAGAGATTGCTTCCATTGCCCATTATGAAAAAATCTACCTTCTCTTCCTTGAGTCTTTTAACTATGTAAATCAACTCATCTAAGTCAAAAACCTTAAATAAGATAGGAGTCTTACCACCTATCTTAAATGTAGTATATTTATCAATCCTTTCATTAAAAAGAATTCTGCTCTTTAAGCCCTTTAACCAATTCATCTGAAACCTCTCCAATATCTCCTGCTCCCAGAACCAAAACTGCATCCTTAGGTTTTATGACTTTAAGTAGATGTTTGGATATCTCTTCCTTTGGCAATAAGTAAGTTGATTTATGACCTCTTTTAACTATAAAATCGTATATCAATTTAGAACTTACTCCTTCTATGGCTTCCTCATGTGCTGAATAGATATTAGTTAAGATTAGATAATCTGCCTTCTCTAATGAAACACCAAAGGAATCTTTAAAATATTTTGTTCTCGTGTAACGATGAGGTTGAAAAACTACAATAATCCTTTTTGGCTTAAGATAAGAGGCTGCCTGAATAGTTGCCTTTATCTCGGTTGGATGATGGGCATAATCCTCAATAACAGTAATTCCACCTATCTTGGCCTTTATCTGAAATCTCCTT
>CAZQVU010000096.1:0-4449 GCA_964596885.1 uncultured Planctomycetia bacterium | reverse complement strand
CTTTTTAAATCCTTTCCCATAACAAACATACTGAATCTATTAAGAAAGCACCATAACTTTGTCTTCTTAGAGACAAACAGGATAGATAAGCACAATAAAAGGAGTTTTCTTTTTATAGAGCCGATAGGGATAATTTCCTGTTATGACCTTAAAAAGGTTAAGGAAAAGTTAAGGGAATTAAATGAATTTATAAATAGGGGATATTTTACCGCTGGTTTTATAAGTTATGAGGCAGGATATGCATTTGAGGATTCTTTGTATGTTAATAAGAGATATTCCTTTCCGCTTTTATGGTTCGGCATCTATAAAAGACCTTACATTTATGAACACAATACAGGCAGATTTGTTGGGCTTTGGCAAGAGGATGGTAGTCTTTTAAAGGACCTGCATTCTAAATCAAAAGGGTTAAAAGAAGGATATGCAATTAAAGATATAAAACCCAACCTTTCAGAGAGTGAATATACAAAAGACATAAAGAAGATTAAGGAATTCATAAAGAACGGTGAGACCTACCAGGTAAATTATACCTTTAAGCATAAATTTTTATTTTCTGGTTCTGTCTATGGACTTTACGAAGATTTAAGAAAAAAACAGAGCGTTTCATATTCTGCCCTTATTGACTTTGATGGTTATTACGTCCTTTCGTTTTCGCCTGAATTATTCTTCAGAAGGAATAAAGAGATAATAGAAACAAGACCTATGAAGGGGACTTTTAAAAGAGGAAAGGATTTAGCCCAGGATATCCAGAACATAAGAAGATTAAAAAGTTCCATAAAGGATAGGAGCGAAAATGTTATGATTGTTGATTTGCTGCGGAATGACTTAGGCAGGATTTCTGAGATTGGTTCAGTTAAAGCGGATAATCTTTTTAAAGTAGAAAGATACGAGACATTATTACAGATGATTTCTATTATTAAAAGCAGACTTAATAAGGATGTTTCAATTCAGGATATCTTTAAAAACATATTCCCATCTGGCTCTGTAACTGGTGCTCCTAAGATAAGGACTATGCAGATTATAAGACAATTAGAAAGAGAACCTCGTCTGGTTTATACAGGAAGCATTGGATATATCAGTCCGAAAAGAGAAAGCGTTTTTAATGTAGCCATTAGAACCCTCATTATTGATAAAAGGAGGAATAAAGGCCAGATGGGCATAGGAAGCGGTATTGTCTATGATTCAGAGCCAAAAGATGAGTATGCTGAATGTCTTCTTAAATCAGAGTTTTTAACTTCAAAAGATATTAATTTTCAACTAATAGAAACAATCCTCTATAGACCCTCAAAAGGTTACTTTTTATTGAACCTCCATTTAAAAAGATTAAAAAAATCTTCCAAATATTTTAATTTTTGTTATAATGAAAGGCATATCAGGAATGAATTAAAAAGGGTATCTCTATCTTTTGAAAGAGATAAGCCGTATAGAGTAAGATTGCTTCTTTCAAAAGATGGCCAGATTAAAATAACCTACAATTTAATAGAACAAAAAAGCAAAAAGCCTAAAAGGGTTAAATTCTCTAACAAGAAAGTTTCATCTGACAATCTATTTTTATATCATAAAACCACCAAAAGGGATTTATACGATAAGTCATATAAAAGGTGTAAAAAAAAGAATCTTTTTGATATTATCTTCCTTAATGAAAAAGGCCAGGTAACAGAGGGGGCTATCTCAAATATTATTATAAAAAGAGGCAGGTTCTATTATACACCACCTGTTAAATGCGGCTTATTAAATGGCGTATATAGACAGTATTTAATGACTAAAAAAGACTTTCCTTTAAAAGAGAAGATACTTTACAAACCTGATATAATAGAAGCAGATAAAGTGTATATGTGTAATGCTGTAAGGGGTATGCAGGAAGTAAAAGTTATTTTATAAATTCGGAGATTAGATGGAATACCAGACCTTTGCCTTAAGATGGAGACCTCAAACCTTTGATGAGGTTGTTGGTCAGGAGCATATAACCACTACCTTAAAGAATGCTATAAGACAAAATCGGATAGCCCATGCCTATCTATTTGCAGGGCCCCGCGGAACAGGCAAGACCTCAACCGCAAGAATTTTAGCCAAAGCCTTAAATTGTAAAGAAGGCCCTAAGCCCGAACCTTGCAATAAGTGCGAGAACTGTAAAGAAATTACCGCATCAAATAGTTTAGATGTACTGGAGATAGACGGTGCCTCAAACCGAGGTATTGATGAGATACGAGCCTTAAAAGAGAATGTGAAACTTTCACCCTCATCAAGCCGTTATAAGATTTATATTATCGATGAAGTCCATATGTTAACTGAGGAGGCCTTTAATGCCCTCTTAAAGACTCTTGAAGAACCCCCAGAACATGTAAAGTTTATTTTTGCTACCACTCGTCCTCAGAAGATTCTGCCTACTATATTGTCCAGATGCCAGAGATTTGATTTTAGAAGGATTCCTACAAAGGATATTGTAGAAAGATTAAAAGAGATTAGCAAGAAAGAAAAACTCAGAGTAGATGAAGACGCCTTATATCTAATAGCAAAGTCAGCAGACGGTTCTTTAAGAGATGCAGAGTCAATCCTCGATCAATTTTCCTCCTATGAGAATAAAGGAGTTACCAAAGAGGATGTTAATTCTATCTTAGGCTCTGTGGGGCAGGAGTTTCTCTTTAATATGATGCAAAAGATAATTGATAAGGATACAAAAGGGACTTTAGGCCTTTTAAATGAAGCCATAAATAAAGGCAAGGATTTATCTATATTTGTTTCAGAATTCATAGAGCATATTCGTAATATGATGATAGCCAAAGAAACTGATAACTATAAAGAACTAATAGATGCATCAGATGAATCCTTAAAGACGATAAAAAGGCAGAGTGAGCAATTTTCAGGGGAGGATTTGCTTTATATCTTCAGTCTATTTTCTAAGATACAATCTGAGATGGAATCCTATCCTATAAAACGCATACCGATTGAGATGGTTCTTATAAAACTAACCAGAGAAGGAGGGATTGTTAAAATAGGAGACTTAATAGAAGAACTCAAAAAGTTAACTAACACCTCAATAGATATAGAAGAGAGACCAAAATCAGTTGTTAAGTTAAAAGACAACCCTGCGGATTTAGAGATATCCCCTGACAATCCAGACGAGAATAATAACTTAAATCAGGAGGAATTTAAATCTATCTGGCAGAAGGCTTGCCAGAGAATAAAAGAGATTAAAACCCCTGTAGGCCTTTATATTTCTGAGGGTAAGCCAGTTAGATTAGAGGGTAATTTACTAACTATAGGATTTTATCCAGGATTTTCCTTTCATAAAGAAAATTTAGAAGATGAAGCAAATAGAAAGATAGTAGAAGATACCTTTAGTAATCTATTAAATAAAAAGATGAAGGTAAACTTTATAGACTTTCCCAAAAAACCAACAGACGAACAGAAAAAAACAACTCAAGAAAGCACCAGAAGAGATAATCCTCAACCAAAGACCAATCCCATTATAGACTCTGCTATTAAATTATTTGATGGTTTAATAATAAAGAAAGAAGATAGAATAAGAGAATAATCAATTTTAATGAGTGCATATACAAGGTCTATAGAGAAACTGATAAAAGAACTCTCAAAGTTGCCTGGCATAGGTCCACGCTCTGCTGAAAGGATAGCCCTATTTATATTAAAATACCCTTATAAAGAGGCAAAAGCCTTATCATCTGCCATTGAAGATGTTAAAGAAAAGACCTCCCATTGCCAGATCTGCTATAATCTCTCAGAAGGTGATTTATGTAGGATCTGTGCAGATGCCAATAGAGATAGATCAATTATCTGCGTAGTTGAAAAGCCCACCGATGTAGCAGCCATTGAAAAGACCCATGACTATAAAGGGCTTTACCATGTTTTAGGGGGAAAATTGTCACCTTTAGATGGGATTGGACCTGATAAGTTAAAGATAAACGAACTTGCAAGAAGGGTAGATTCTGAAAAAATTAAAGAGGTTATTATTGCTACAAGTTCAGATACAGAAGGCGAAACTACCTGTTTATATATTGTCAGAGTGCTTAAACCGAAGAAGGTAAAACTAACCCGACTTGCCCAGGGATTACCTGTTGGCGGAGACATTGAATATGTCGATGAGGTTACCTTAGGTAAAGCCATTGAGGGCAGAAAGGAGATAAATTAATATCAAACCTCTTAGAAATATCAGTTATTTTTATCTGAAGAGGTTGACATAAGAAGTTGTTATTGTTATAATCTTTACAAATTAAGGAGGGATATGTATATCGAAATTTATAAGAGCCATGATAATCTGTATGTTGCAGCCTGTCCGGATTTAGAGTTGTTTTCAAAAGGCAGAACAGAAAGGGAGGCTTGCAAAAAACTAAAAGAGAGCATCAAGAGTTATTTAAAGACAGCCAGAGAGGTAGAAAGAGACCTAAAAGACTCAGCCCGTTATTATAGTTTAAATTATCCTCAAGAACATTAATC
>CAZQVU010000095.1:0-4530 GCA_964596885.1 uncultured Planctomycetia bacterium | reverse complement strand
ATTCACCTCTTACTGTTCTTTAAAATCCTAAGCACGCCCCGTTAGAAAATCTTTGGTTTCTAACAGGGCACGAAGCACTAAATACTAAACAAATTCGAAATAACAATGTCCCAAATTCTAAACTTTAAAGCTTTTGTTTGGAACATTTAATATTGGATATTGGGATTTGTTTAGGATTTAGACCTGTCTGCCGTGCCACGGCACAGGCAGGAATTAGAATTTAGGATTTAATTTAAGGAGGTAGTATCTATGCTTAAATTCTTAAGAAAAAGGCGAAACCTTAAAATCGTGTTATGGATTCTAGTAGTGGTTGTAATAGTAACCTTCGTTTTCACATTTGGACCTGCTAGCTTAATCAGACAGGGAAAAGGCAACCAGCCAAAATATGCAGGAATAATCTTTGGTAAAAAAATATCTATAGAAAATTTCCTTAAAAGCAGGCGCCAGTGTTACCATCAAGCCTTGATGATCTATGGTAAGAATCTATCTAAGATTATAGATTATATCAACTTAGATGGACAGGCCTGGGATAGACTCATACTTCTTGAAGAGGCTAAAAGAAGAAGGATTACGGTCTCTAATGAAGAGGTTGTTGAAAAGATTAAACAGATACCACTCTTTAAAGAAGGTGATAAATTTGATCCAAAAAGATATAAGCTTATCATAACCCGCTACTTTAAAACAGAACCAAGGTCATTTGAAGAAGAGATGCGTAAAAATATGCAAATATCAAAACTTTATGAAGAAATAGTAAAGGATGTTTTTATATCAGATGAAGAACTGGAAAGGTTATATAAGGAAGAGAATGAACAGATTAAAGTATCTTATACCTTAATAGCCTCTCAGGATTTCAAAGATGAGGTCAAGGTAGATGAATCTAAATTAAGAAAATTTTATGAAAATAATAAAACACTCTTTAAAGTACCGCTACAAGTAAATGTTGAGTATCTCCCTATAACTGTTGAACTTACTAAAGATGAGGTAGAAGTAACAGATGAAGAGCTAAAAGCCTTCTATGAAGACAACAAAGAACATTTTAAAATAGAAAACCAGAATATAAACAATAAGGAAACTGAAAATGCAAAATCCGAATATAAAGACTTTGCAGAAGTAAAAGATAATATTAAAAGAATCTTAATAAATGAAAAAAGTAAAGATAAAGCTCTGGATATAGCTGTTGAAATAAAACAAATGATAGATAAAGGAGATGATTTTAATAAAATTGCCAAAAAATATTCTATCTCAGTTAAAGAATCGGGTTTCTTCTCAAAGACACAATCTATCCCTGATATAGGCTGGTCTTATGAGTTCGTCAATACTGCCTTTAATCTAAAAATCAATGAAATAAGTGATATCATAGAATTACCAAATGGATATTATATATTGAAATTAAAAGACAAGAAAGAACCTCACATTCCAGAATATAATCAAGTAAAACAAAAGGTAAAAGAGGCTTATATTAATAAACAATCACAGATTTTAGCCAAAGAGAAAGCACAAGAATATCTTAGGCAACTGCAGGACAAGATAAATAGTGGCCTTGATTTTAAACAAGCACTGGAATCATTATCTCTTAAGATAGAAACGACAGATTTTTTTAGAAGAAATGATTATGTTAAAGGGATAGGTAAGTCTAAAGAATTTAACCAGGCCGCCTTTAATAATAAAGATGGCAGTTTATCAAATGTCATTAAAGTAGCCAGGGGTTATGCTATATTAAAAGTAGAAGAATTTAAACCTATAGATAATAAAAAATTTCAAGAAGAAAAAGAGGATTTCAGAAAGAAGATTTTAGAAGAGAAAAAAGCAGAAATCTTTGACACCTGGTTCAATAATCTAAAAAAGGAGGCTAATTTAAAAAGTTTTATATAAATCAGGCATCTACTTTTAGGCTTCCCTTCGCCTATATAAATCCTCATTTTCTATATCCTCTTCTCTTCTGAATCTTATCTAACCGGCTCTAAAGAGTCTTCTCTTTTTAAACTCTTCTTTTTTACCGTGATTCCACTGGCTAACAGGCCTTAGATACCCTACTACTCTGGAATAAACCTCGCACTCCGAACCACAGTCAGGGCATATATGGAATTCCCCGAATTTATAACCACATTTAGGACAAATACTAAAGGTGGGAGTTATGGTAAAATAAGGCAATTTGAAATTTTCGCAGATTCTTCTAACTAATACCTTAACACTTTCTGGGGATGGTTGAGATTCACCAATAAAGACATGGAAGACCGTACCACCCGTATATTTAGTCTGTAGTGAATCCTGGAGTTCTAAGGCAGCAAAGATATCATCGGTAAAATCAACAGGTAATTGAGACGAATTAGTATAATATGGCTCTGCTCCTTTTTTCCACTCCTCCTGATTGGCGCAGATTATCTCATCACCAAATTTATCCTTATCCAACCGAGCCAATCTATATGCAGTTGATTCTGCTGGAGTTGCTTCTAAATTATAATTATTACCGGTTTCCTTTTGAAATTCTACCAATCTATTTCTCATATAATCTAATACTTTTAGAGCAAATTGTCTGCCTCGCAAACTGGCAATATCCTCTCCCACCATCTCTAAACAGGCCTCATTCATACCCACTAATCCTATGGTTGAGAAATGATTCTTCCAGTATTGGCCAAATCTCTTTCTAATATCCCTCAAATAGAATTTAGTATAAGGATACAAGTTCTCTTCTGTTAAGTTCTCTATTAACTTCCTCTTAATCTCTAAACTTTCTTTGGCTAAGTTCATATTCCTATCTAACTTTTTAAAGAATTCATCTTCATTCTTAGATGTATGAGCCATCCTTGGCATATTTATAGTTACTACACCTATTGAACCGGTCAACGGATTGGAGCCAAACAACCCCCCTCCTTTCTTTTCTAACTTTCTTTTATCAATACGGAGGCGACAACACATACTTCTGGCATCCTCTGGATTCATATCTGAATTAATGAAATTGCTAAAATAGGGAATACCATATTTTGCTGTCATCTTCCAAAGCCCTTCTAAATTCTCGTTGTCCCAATCAAAATCCTCTGTAATATTATAAGTAGGTATAGGAAATGAAAATACTCTACCGTTTGCATCCCCTTCCAACATTACCTCAAAAAACGCCTTGTTAAATATATCCATCTCTCTTTGAAAATCCTTATATTGCTCTTTTTGGGGCCTGCCTCCTATAATTACAGGTTGATTCTCGTAAACTGGAGACGGAGTTAAATCTAAAGTCACATTAGTAAATGGTGCTTGAAATCCAGATCGCGTAGGAACATTGACATTAAAAATAAATTCCTGCAATGCTTGTTTTACCTGTTTATAATTTAATCCATCATATCTAATGAATGGAGCCAGTAGAGTATCAAAATTACTAAAGGCTTGGGCTCCTGCGGCCTCTCCCTGGAGAGTATAGAAGAAATTAACAATTTGACCTAAGGCACTCCTTAAATGTTTAGGAGGTTTACTTGCAGCTTTAGCAGGCGCTCCTCTAAATCCAACACGCAATAAATCTTCTAAATCGTGACCTACACAATAGACTGATAGGTAACTTAAATCATGGAGATGTAAATCACCTTCAGCATGTGCCTCTCTTATCTCTCTCGGATATACTTCATTCAACCAATAATTTTTAATTATCTTTGAAGAGGCAAAGAGATTCAGTCCTTGTAGAGAAAAATCCTGATTACTATTTTCCCTTATCTGCCAATCCTCCTTCTTTAGATAGTGAGTAACTACCTCTTTATTGAAATCTGCAGTTATCTTTGTAGCTATATCATCGGTCATCTCTTTAGTAAGTCTTTTAGTTAAGCCATGCTCAAATAATTCATTATTAACTAATGCCCTTATTAATGAGGTAAATATCTGCTTTATGCCGGCCTTAAAGACCTTCTTTTCAACTGCTGAGGCTATCTCCCAGGATAGGTTTTCTTCAAGTTTAGCTTCCCTCTGAAGGGCTTCAGCTATCTTTCTCTTATCCCAGGAGGTTACTTCATCTTCAGAGAATGGCGCCACCAAAAGAAAAGGGTCAGTTGGACTCGACCTTCTGCTGACTCTTTTCCTAACTTTCATCTTCTCTCTAAGTTCTTTTCTCTTCTCTCGATATAAGATATAAGCCTTAGCTGTTTTAGCATGACCTGTCTCTATCAATACCTTCTCAACCACATCCTGTATCTCTTCAACTGAAGGAATCCTCTGTCCATAATTCTTTCTTAAAAATAATGTAATAACATTTGATAATTCTTCAGCCAAAAGTCTATCTTCTCCACCTACTGCCTGGGCAGCTTTAAAGATGGCATTTTCAATTCGTTTTTTATCAAAAGGCACAATACGACCATCTCTTTTTCTGATGTGAGTAAAATACCTCTCCTGCATAAGTCGCCCACCATCCTCCTTAATAGCAGTAGATTTCTGATTCATTTTCATCTCCTTTCTTTAATGACTGCACGATTTAGTGAGTTTACGAAACTAAATCGTATGCAGGAATTTAACCCAGCACCTATTTTTCAAATAAGTGCTTTACCTGAAACTTGAACT
>CAZQVU010000094.1:2128-4574 GCA_964596885.1 uncultured Planctomycetia bacterium | reverse complement strand
ATAAATATAGCAGGCAGGTATAAGGGGCTATGTCAGAAATAAATTATGTTTAAGCAACTCGAATCTTTAGAAAAACGCTATAAAGAGATTGAAAAATTAATGGGTGAGCCTGAGGTTATTTCAGATAGCCAAAGATTAAAAAGGCTTGCCAAGGAGCATTCTACCCTCAAGTTCATAGTTGAAAAATATAGAGAGTATAAAAAGAATCAGAAAGAGTTAGATGAGGTAGAGAGATTATTAGGTCAAAAAGGAGATGATGAGGAGTTTGTAGAACTTCTTGAAAGTGAAAAAGAGGATTTAGAAAATAAGAACAAAAGACTTAAAGAAGAACTTGAGGAATTTCTTTTTCAACATCAAGAGGGGCAGGATAGGAATATTATAATGGAAATTAGAGCCGGGACAGGTGGCGAAGAAGCGGCTCTTTTTGTCTCTGATTTATTTAGAATGTATTCTAAGTATGCTCAATCTAAAGCATGGAAGGTGGAAGTCTTAAGTTCACATCCAACCGCAACAGGTGGTTTTAAAGAATTGATTTTTTCAGTTGAAGGAGGAGGGGTTTATAATAGATTGAGATATGAAAGCGGAACCCATAGAGTTCAGCGGGTGCCAACTACCGAGGCTTCTGGAAGGATTCATACTTCTGCAGCCACAGTGGCAGTATTACCTGAGGCAGAAGAGGTTGATTTAAAGATAGACCCCAACGATTTAAAGATTGAAACTTTTAGAGCCTCTGGACATGGTGGTCAACATGTCAATGTTACAGATTCAGCAGTAAGGATAACTCATCTACCCACAAATACAGTTGTTAGTTGTCAGGATGAGCGTTCCCAGATAAAAAACAGACAGAAGGCTATGAAGGTTCTGAGAGCCCGGATTTTGGAGAAGTTGGAAAAGAAAAAGAACGAAGAGATATCTAAGTTTAGAAAGTCTCAGATTGGCACAGGAGATAGATCTCAAAAGATTAGAACCTATAATTTTCCGCAGAATCGGGTTACCGACCACCGCATAAATCTTACCTTATATAAATTAAATGATATTCTAGAAGGCGATTTAGACCAAATTATCGATTGCTTAATTAAAGAAGATAGGAGGACTAAAAATGTTTATTAAAAGAAGAGGATTATCTTTTATCATCTTTATTATCGGTCTATTATCTTTGTCTTTTAGTGCTTATGCTGAAGGTTCTATAAGAGAGTATCGAACTCATTTATTAGAGAACCTTAGAAAAGAAGCTAAGATTTTTAATAAGGGTAAGATCTGTAAGACAAAACATTTTGCTGTTTACATAGATAATCAGAGTTTGAAAGACTTCTATATTGAAAAAGGGAAGAGATTAGAAGATTTAATGCTTCGTATTTGTTTTGTTTTTGAAGAGGCATATCAGGTTATTGGAGAAAATTTTGATAGATATCCTAGTGGAAAGTTCGAGGTCACTGTCTATTCAGAGAAAGAATATGAACGCATAACAGGAGAAGGATATAATCTTAGTGTAGGTCGTAGTAAATTAAGAATTCCCTTTAGCAGGAGAGAATTTAGAGAACCTATGGGAGATTTCTTATCTGGTATAGAAAAGATATATTATGCATATACCCGCGTTTTTTTATACACCATTACAGGTCCTGATTTTTACAATAGGGCATCGACTGAAATAGGTGAATACTTTCAGAGAATAGGGAAGGAGACCTCTTCCTGGCTAAAGGATATATCTGAAGACGAAAGGGTTAAAATCATAAATTTAATAGATGAAGAATATAAGTTTTTATTCAAGAAATACCCACAATATTTTAAAGACAAGATAATAGAAAGGAAATATATCAAATGTAAATGGTGCGGAAAGGAAGTTGATGTAACTGGCAAAAGAAAGGGTGAACGTATCCTGTGTCCTCACTGCCATAACCCTATTTTTGTAGAGTAAGATGAGAAGAAGTAATCTTTTATCCTCTAAACAATGTTTAGAATTGGCAGTCGATATTTTAAAGAGACACAATATAAAAGATTTCCGTCTTGAGGCAGAGATTATAGTTTCTCATATTTTAGATATTAATAATAGAATTGATTTATATCTTAAGGATGTAAAAATAGATGATTATCAGAGTTTTCAATTCAGGAATCTTTTAAAAAAACGCATAAAGAATTATCCCATCCAATATTTAACAAAGAGGGCTTTCTTTTATGGTTTAGAGTTTAAAGTAACTGAAGGTGTTTTTATTCCCAGGCCAGAGACTGAGATACTTGTCGATTACACTCTTAACTTGATTAAAGATAAAGAGATAGAGAATCCAGAGATATTAGATATTGGAACAGGTTGTGGCAATATTGCTATCTCATTGACAAAATTCTTAAGTAATTGTAAAATGACAGCTACTGACATATCCAGAGTTAGCCTTAAGATAGCCCAAGAGAATGCCAAAAGACATAATGTACTTGATAAGATTACATTTTTAGA
>CAZQVU010000094.1:0-2118 GCA_964596885.1 uncultured Planctomycetia bacterium | reverse complement strand
CAATCCACCTTATGTGACTTCTGATGAATTAGGTAGATTACAAGCCGAGGTTAAAAAGGAACCGAAACTTGCCTTATGGGGCGGAGAAGATGGGTTGTTTTTTTATAAGAGGATAATTGAGGCATCTTCTTTATACTTAAAACCTTCAGGATACCTTATATTTGAGTTAGCCGAAGGCAGAAGGGAGGCAGTTTATAGGATATTTGAATCTAATCCCTTATATAAAAACATGCACACAATAAAAGATTATAATAATATAGATAGAGTTATAATAGCCCAGAGGCTATAAATTATTATTATGAGGTATTATGGATAAGATTATAATAGAAGGTGGTAAGAAACTAAGTGGCCAGGTCGATATAAGTGGAGCCAAAAATGCAGTTCTACCTATTTTGGCTGCAACCTTGCTTACAGATGAAGTCTCTGTTATAAAGAATGTTCCCCGGGTTGTTGATGTTTATACTATGATTAAGATAATAGATTCTCTGGGGGCTGAAACAAAACAGGAGGATAATAAGATAGAGGTAAAGCCGGCAAGTCTCAGGGAGTTTACTGCTCCGTATAGTCTGGTTAGCACTATGCGAGCCTCTATATGTGTTTTAGGACCTCTTTTGGCTAAATTAGGTAAAGTTAAGGTTTCAATGCCTGGCGGATGTGTTATAGGACCAAGACCCATTGATTTACATTTAAAAGGATTAAAGGCATTAGGGGCTAAGATAACTATAGATCATGGATATATAGAGGCTTGTGCCTCAACCTTAAAAGGGACAGAGGTGTATTTGGGTGGAGCCTTTGGCTCCAGTGTTTTAGCAACAGCAAATGTTATGATGGCCGCAACATTAGCCGAGGGAACAACTATTATTGAAAATGCTGCCTGTGAGCCTGAGATAGTTGACCTGGCAGAATTTTTGATAAAAATGGGAGCAAAGATTGAAGGCCATAGTTCTCCTGTTATTAAAATAGAAGGGGTAAGGCGATTGCATGGAGCCGAGCATGAAGTTATTCCAGATAGGATTGAGGCTGGCACCTATATGATTGCTGCAGCTATGACAGGGTCTAGATTAACCCTTAATAATGTTAAAACATCTCATTTAGGTGTGGTCATCGATAAACTCAAAGAAGCAGGTGTGAGATTTTCAAAGAGTGATAATATGATTGAAGTTTTACCGTCTAATCATTTAAGACCTATAGATGTAACCACTTTGCCTTATCCAGGGTTTCCGACAGATTTACAGGCTCAAATGATGGCTCTTATGAGTGTGACAGATGGAATTAGCATAATAATAGAAAAGGTCTATCCTCGGCGTTTTATGCATGTAAGCGAGTTAAACCGTATGGGAGCTGAAATTCACCTTGAAGGCCCTCATGCTATTGTTAAAGGAGTTAAAAATTTAAGTGGTGCACCGGTTATGGCTTCTGATTTAAGAGCCTCTGCTGCTTTGGTGCTTGCCGGGCTTATTGCCGAAGGCAAAACAGAGATATCTCGTATTTATCATTTAGATAGAGGCTATGAGAATTTAGAGGGTAAACTTTCAAAGATAGGTGCAAGTATAAGAAGAGAGAAAGGTGAATAAGGACTGAACTTATGGAGCGTAAGCGAACATAAGTTCATTGTCCGAATTCACCCAGCACCTATTTTTAAGACATTAAGGTTAGTTACACCAGTAGATTAAATTTTATGAAGTTCAAGTTTCAGGTAAAGCACTTATTTGAAAAATAGGTGCTGGGTTAAATTCGCACTTATCACTTAGTTTTGCTAACACTTACTAAGTGTTGTGCTTATTAAAGAAAGAGAGGTTAAAAGATGGCAGTAAGAATACGATTAAAAAGAATAGGCGCTAAAAAGAATCCAGTATATAGGATTGTCGTGACCGATGATAGATCTGCAAGAGACGGAAGTTTTATAGAAGGACTGGGCACCTATGATCCTACAAAGGAGAAGTCAATCCTTAGTTTGAATAAAGAAAGGGTAAGATACTGGTTAGATAAAGGGGCTCTTTGCTCCGGGACTGTTAAAAGTATCTTAAAGAAGATATAAAAAAAACCGAAACTTTCCCGAATTGTGTGCAAATTTTTCTTTTAACTTTAGTTAAGACAATACCTTAAAGTATTATAAAT
>CAZQVU010000093.1:0-4609 GCA_964596885.1 uncultured Planctomycetia bacterium | reverse complement strand
GTAAAAATTCAGAAAAAGAAGCCTGCTCAAGATATTTGGGGAGGCTATTTTTTTATCCCGTTAGAGATGCAAGGTAAGATGAATAAGAAGATAATGAGTGAAGATGAGATTAGGAAGGCTTTATTCCGCATTAGCCATGAGATATTGGAAAAGAATAAGGGCACAAAGGATTTAGTTATCATAGGTATTAGAAATAGAGGAGCCTACCTTGCCGAAAGGATTGCTTCTTATATTGAAGAGATAGAAAAAGAGAGAATACCTGTAGGTATACTTGATATAACTTTATATAGAGATGATTTAACTACCATCTCTTCTCAACCTGTGGTTCATAAAACCGAGATTAATTTTGATATTACTGATAAAAGGATTATTCTGGTAGATGATGTTCTTTTTACTGGACGCACTATAAGGTGTGCACTGGATGCTTTGATTGATTTTGGAAGGCCGAAAAATATTCAGTTGGCAATTTTAATAGATAGGGGACATAGAGAACTACCTATAAGGCCCGATTATGTAGGCAAGAATGTTCCAACCTCATTAGATGAGATAGTGGATGTAGAATTAAAGGAAGTAGATAGAATAGATGAAGTTGTTATAAGAAAAAAGGGTAAGTAATGTTTACCCCGTTTAGAGATACAATACATAGTGCTAAATGTCAACAGGTAAAATGATAAAATTAAAAAGCGTTAGCTGTAAGAAGGCGGGATAATGATAAATAAAAGAAATAACAGGTATAATAATAGCAAACAGTTATCTAAAGAGAACTTATCTCTAACGGGGTTTAAATGGAGAAGGAAAAATCTATTAGGTTTACAGGATTTGACTAAGGAAGAGATAGAATATATCTTAAATACAGCTGATTCTTTTAAAGAGATTTCAACCCGCCCTATAAAGAAAGTTCCTACCTTAAGAGGCAAGACAATCGCTTCTTTATTTTTTGAGCCATCAACTCGCACAAAGGTTTCTTTTGAGTTAGCGGCAAAAAGATTAAGTGCTGATATTATCAGTCTCCAGGCAGCAAGTAGTTCAATCCTAAAAGGCGAGACTATAAAAGATACTGCCTGCAATATAGAGGCTATGAATGTTGATTGTATCATTGTAAGGCATAGTAGTGCTGGCGTTCCGCATATGTTGGCAAAATATGTGAGAAGTCCGGTTATAAATGCCGGGGATGGAGCCCATGAACATCCTACTCAAGGTTTATTGGATATCTATACCATAAGGGACAAGAAGCAGAAAATTAAAGGTTTAAAAGTAAGTATTATAGGAGATATTCTACATTCACGGGTTGCCAGAAGTAATATCTGGGGACTGAGCAAGATGGGGGCTTGTGTCTATGTATGTGGTCCCCAGACGCTTATACCCCCCCTGATAAACAAGATGCCTGCTAAAGTAACAACAGATATAAAAGAAGCAATATCTGAGGCTGATGTTTTAATACTCCTAAGAATGCAACTTGAAAGACAAAAAGAAAGATTTTTCCCCACATTAAGGGAATATTCAAGAGAATACGGTATTAATTTAGAAAGGTTGAAATTGGCTAAAAAGGATGTTTTGATTATGCATCCTGGTCCTGTAAATTGGGGAATGGAATTATCTAAGGAGGTAGCCGAAAGCCCTTATTCAGTCATTCTGGACCAAGTTACTAATGGTTTAGCGATAAGAATGGCTATATTATATCTTCTCTTACAAAAAGAGGGAGAGGATAACTCCAGTTTTTCCTGATACTCTATGGAATTAAAAGTAGGATAAGGAGAAAGGCGGATGAATCTTCTAATTAAGAATGCAAGGGTTATCAGTCCTCAAAATAAGATTGATAAAGAGATGGATATCTTGATTGAGGATTCCAGAATAAAAAGGATTTCAAAAGGCATAAAGTCTAAATATAGAACTATCGATGCAAAGAATAAGATATTATCTCCTGGCCTTATAGATATGCATGTCCATCTAAGAGAACCTGGAAGGGAGGATGAAGAGACCCTCTTATCTGGTTCTCTGGCTGCCATATGCGGAGGATTTAGTACAATTGCCTGTATGGCTAATACCAATCCTCCTTTGGATACAGAGCAGGATATGGATTTTATCTATTCTAAAAATAGGAGGTTGAATCTCATTGATATTCTGCCGGTAGGTGCTGTTACAAAAGGTATGATGCAAGAAGAACTTACCGAGATTGCCAAACTTAAAAGAAGCGGGGCTATTGCTTTATCTGATGATGGATTTTGCATAAAAGACAGCAATCTCTTAAGACACGCCTTAGAGTATGCAAAGATGTATAATCTGGTGGTCATCTCTCATTGCGAGGAGACAGATTTATCAAAAGAGGGAGTTATGAATGAAGGCTATATGAGCACTTTACTTGGTTTAAAAGGTATACCCAATATTGCAGAAAGTATCATAGTTGCGCGGAATATCAGTCTCTCTAGGTTAACTGGTGCACATATACATTTTGCTCATATAAGTTGTAAGGAATCAGTAGACCTTATAAGAGAAGCAAAGAGAGAAGGGCTTAATATAACAGCTGAGACCTGTCCCCATTATTTTACTTTCTCGGAGGATGCCCTGAGAGATTATGATACCAATTTTAAGGTAAATCCTCCTTTAAGAACTAAAGAGGATATTCAAGCCATAAAAGAAGCCTTAGTCGATGGCACAATAGATGTAATCTCATCAGACCATGCACCCCATCTTGAGAGTGAGAAGGATTTAGAGTTTGATAAAGCGCCCTTTGGTATGATTGGTCTTGAGACAAGTTTAGGAGCCTCATATCAACTAATTGAAGAAAAGGTTATTTCGGTTAAGGAATTGATAGAAAAGATGTCAGTTAATCCGGCTAAGGTTTTAAACTTAAATAATAAAGGCATCATAAAAGAAGGAGAATTAGCCGACATTACTCTTATAAACCCTGATAAAAGATGGGAGGTTAAAGAGGGAGATTTTAAATCTAAAAGTAAAAACTCAGGCTTTATTGGCATGAAGTTCCAGGCTAAAGCAGAGCTGGTAATCTCATCTGGAAGGTTAGTTATGGAAGATTTTAGGATAAGAAAGGAGTGAAGTTGATTAAGGATTTATCAATCTATTTATTGGTTATGAGTTTAGCCTTTTCTTTATCCAATCTGAGTTGTATGAAACTAAGCAGGCCCCAATACTATAGGGAGCTTTCGGGTGAGCAAAAGACTCAAGTTGAAGATTGGTTGCATAGTGGTGATTTGCTTTATCAGATTGGAGATTATGAGTTAGCCTTAGATTACTATAAGAAGATAATTGAGTATTATCCGGGTACAAGATATGCTCAAGAGGCTGATGGAAAGATTAAAGAGATAGAAGAGAGCGAGCAGAAACTTGAAAGTAAATGAGATTTTTAATCACTTTTGAGTTAGGTCGTTTGGCTAAATGGTTAAGAATTCTTGGATTTGATGCAGTCTATTTGAAACCGGTTAAAAAAAGTAAGATTATTGTTGAGGAATTGAAAGAGAATAGAATAATACTTACGCGTAATAACAAAATAAAGACTCAAGTAAATTCAGGTGTTATCTGTATAAAGAGTGATTTAGTCTTTGAGCAGTTGCAAGAGGTTGTCAATAAACTAAATCTTCAAATTGATAAGGATAACTTATTTTCAAGGTGTCTTATATGTAATGTGCGATTAGAATTGGTGGATAAAGAGAAGATAAAATCTGAGGTACCTGCCTATGTCTATAGGGAACATTCTGAATTTAGAAAGTGTCCTAATTGTCAGAGGGTATATTGGCCAGGTTCTCATTGGAGGAAGGTAAAAGAGGATTTAGATAAGATTAGGGAAGGATGAATGGAGATTATTGCTGATTTCCACATACATTCAAAGTTTTCAAGGGCAACCAGCAAGGATATGGATGTGGATCATTTAAGTAAAATTGCTAAGATAAAAGGAATAACCTTGCTGGGAACCGGGGATTTTACTCATCCTCAATGGTTCTCTGAACTGAAGAGCAAATTAGAACCTTCTAATTCTGGAATTTATAGCTTTGAGGGCGTCAATTTTATGTTAACTGTTGAGGTGAGTAATATATATGAAAAATTCGGGAAATTAAGGCGCATCCATAATGTTATATTTGCACCTGATTTAAAGATAGCAAAAGAGATAAATAAGGCTTTGGCAGAATTCGGAGATTTGTTTTTAGACGGTCGTCCGATTCTCAAACTTGACTCAAAAGAGATGGTTAAGATTATCCTTTCTATAAGTAAAGACTGTTTAATAGTTCCTGCTCATATTTGGACGCCCTGGTTTGGTTTGCTTGGTTCTAAAACTGGTTTTGACTCTCCTGAGGAATGTTTTGAAGAAGAGACCGAAAATATTTATGCAATGGAGACAGGACTCTCCTCAGACCCGGCGATGAACTGGCGCCTGAGCAATCTGGATAGGTTTAGTTTAATCTCTAATTCTGATGCCCACTCACCATTAAACATTGGAAGGGAGGCTAATGTATTTGATACAGAATTAGACTACAAAAAGATTATAGAGGCTATTAAATCAAAAGATAAAAATAGATTTCTATATACCATAGAGTTCTTCCCTCAGGAGGGGAAATATCATTATGATGGTCATAGGAATTGTAAAGAGTGCTTATCA
>CAZQVU010000092.1:0-4623 GCA_964596885.1 uncultured Planctomycetia bacterium | reverse complement strand
AGTCAACGAAACATTTCAGATTTAATTTCGGTAACATTTAATATGAGTCAATTCGGATTTCTTGATTTTCCTTGACACTCAATTTTTTTTATATATAATGATATTAGATGGAGAGGCAAGATTTGGAAAGGAAGAAACAGGAGATAAGAGAGAGGATAATTGATAAGCTCAAGCGTCAGGATAAACAACAAAGGAGGATAAAAAGTCAAAAGATTAAGGAAAAGTTATTTGCGCACCCTGACTTTAAGAAGGCTCAAACAGTGATGTTTTATATTGCTGAGAGATTTGAGGTTGATACTGAAGATATGATTAAAGACTCTCAGAGGATAGGAAAAAAAGTAGTTGTACCGATTACCGATGTTAATCGAAAAGAACTTATTGCTTCATTGTTGGTAGATTATGATAAGGAGTTAACTAAAGGACCATACGGGATATTAGAACCTAAAAGTGACTTTGCACGACCAGTTCCGTTAAAGATGATAAATTTAGTAATTGTACCAGGTATAGCCTTTGATAAAGAAGATAATCGTCTTGGCCGTGGTACGGGTTACTATGACAGATTTTTAAGCAAGATTTCCAAAGATACTTGTACAATTGCTTTGGCTTTTGATTTTCAGATAGTTGACTCCATCCCTACTTTTTCCCACGATGTTAAGGTAAAAGAAGTAATCTCTGTTTAAACATCATATCAACCTCTTATCTCCTTATTAAAGCGTTTGTCTACCAGAGTCAAATCTCAACTACATTTTATAGATAAGGAGGTGTCTAAAATAGATACTTTAAATTTAAATCTAGCCATAGAAAATCTTATTTATTTAGGAGTGGTTATAGCAGTATTCTTCTTGGGGTATCTCCTGAGAGAATACATCGGCAGAAGAAGGGCAAGTTCTGCTGAATCAAGGGCTAATCAGATATTAGAAGAGGCAGAAAAAGGAGCTCAAGCCAGAATGAAGGAAGCAGAACTTGAAGCAAAAGACTTGCTTTATAAAACGAGGATAGAGTTTGAAGAACAAACCAGAGAGAAAAGAGAAGAACTTGCTTCTTTAGAGAAGAGATTAATACAGAAGGAGGAAAATATCGACCGCAAGGTTGATATTCTTGATAAGAAAGAGAAAGAAATCAATGCCTTCCAGCAAAAGGTAAAAGAGAAAGAAAGATGGGTTAATTCTAAAACTATAGAGTTAGACCGCATCCTGCAGGAAGAGAAGGATAAGTTACAGAGGATATCTAGATTGACTGCCGAGGAGGCGAAGGATTTATTGCTTAAAAGAATGGAATCTGAGGTAAGACATGAAGCAAGTATTATGATTAAAAGGATTGAAGATGAAGCCAAAGAAACTGCAGAGAAAAAAGCAAGGAATATTATCAGTTTAGCCATTCAGCGATATTCAGCAGACCATGTAACTGAAACTACTGTAAGTGTAGTTAACCTCCCCAACGATGAGATGAAAGGAAGGATTATAGGTCGTGAAGGCAGAAATATAAGGGCTTTTGAGATGGCTACCGGCGTAGATGTAATAATTGATGATACCCCCGGAGCTGTAACCATTTCAGGCTTCAATATGATAAGGCGTGAGATAGCCCGCATTGCCCTTCAGCGCCTGATAGTTGATGGAAGGATTCATCCTGCCAGAATTGAAGATGTGGTAAAAAAGGTTAAAGAAGAGATGGAGGCTACTATCAGGGAAGAAGGCGAGAAGGCTGCCTTTGATGTTGGAGTTCATAGTCTCCATGCTGAAATCATTAAACTTTTGGGTAAACTGAAATACAGAACCAGTTATGGTCAAAATGTCCTGCAGCACTCCAAAGAGGTAGCCTATCTTATGGGAGTTATGGCAAGCGAACTGGGTGCAGATTTTAATCTTGCAAGACGCATTGGACTTTTGCATGATATAGGTAAAGCAGTTGACCATGAAGTTGAAGGTTCTCATGACAAAATAGGAGCCAATTTGGCTAAGAAATATGGTGAATCTCATCAAGTAGTGCACGCTATTGAGGCTCATCATGAAAGCGCAGAACCCAAGACACTTTATGCTGTTTTAACTCAGGCTGCAGATGCTATAAGTGCATCTCGTCCAGGTGCCAGGCGCGAGACTTTAGAATCTTACATTAAGCGTCTTGAGAAGTTAGAATCTATTGCTAATACCTTTAAAGGGATTCAAAAATCTTATGCTATACAGGCTGGTCGAGAGATACGCATGATGGTGCAACCTGATAAAGTAAGTGATGCAGAAGCAGTTGCTTTAGCAAGAGAGGTAACTAAGAAGATAGAAGAAGAACTTGAATATCCAGGGCAGATAAAGGTAACCGTAATAAGAGAAACAAGAGCAATAGAGTATGCTAAATAAAGCCTTTAGCCATTAACTAACAGCAAAAAAACAAAAGACTTAAGAAGTGCTAACGACTGAAAACTTGAGGAGTAAAGACTGATAAAAGATAATGGAGAAAGAATGAAAGTTCTTGTAATTGGAGATATTGTGGGTAGTCCAGGGCGTACTGCAGCAGGTTATTTTGTGCCGAAATTAAAGAAGGAGAAAAACATAGACTTAGTTATAGCCAATGGTGAGAATGCTGCAGGTGGTTCTGGTCTTACTCCCAGAATTGTTGAAGAATTACTCACCTCAGGTATTAATGTTATAACTTCAGGGGATCACATCTGGAAAAAGAGAGAGATTTTAGAGATAATTGATACAGAAGAAAGACTCCTGCGACCGGCTAATTATCCAGAAGGCGCTCCGGGTAAGGGTTATGTGATTTTAAATACAAAGGATAATATTAAAGTTGCAGTTATCAATATTATAGGTAGAATCTTTATGAAGCCGTTAGAATCTCCCTTTTATACTGTTCGATCCCTCCTTAATGAGATAAAAAAAGAGACTTCTATTATTATTGTTGATTTTCATGCAGAGGCTACGAGTGAGAAGATAGCCTTAGGCTGGTTTTTGGATGGTAAGGTTTCGTTGGTTGTGGGCACCCATACACATATACAGACTGCCGATGAAAGGATTTTACCTGAAGGCACTGCCTACATTACAGATATAGGTATGACCGGTGCAGTCGATTCAGTTTTAGGAAGAAGGGTTGATAGAGTTCTTGAACATTTTTTAACTGGTATGCCAGCAAGATTTGGGATGGCTAAAGAGAATGTGCAACTTCAGGGTGTAATTGTAGATATTGACGAAAATTCAGGCAAGGCTTGTGCTATAGAAAGGATTAAGTTAAGGTTAGATGAAGACAGATAATAAGGTAAAAATCTATACTGTTAGTGAGATTACAAAAAGGATAAGTAGTCTTTTGGAGGATAACTTTCCAGGTGTCTGGGTTGAAGGCGAGATTTCCAATTCGGAAAAGGTCTATAATGGTATTATATACCCAAAATTAAAAGATAAATCTGCTATATTAGAATGCATAATCTTTAGAGATATTGCAAGCAGGATAAAGTTTAAATTAAAAGACGGCTTAAAGGTTCTCTGTTTTGGAAGGATAGGGGTTTTTCCACCTCATGGCAGGTATCGATTATATATTGAAAGAATAGAACCTAGAGGTCTCGGTGCTCTTCAATTGGCTTTTGAACAACTAAAAGAAAGACTTTACAAAGAAGGACTCTTTTCAATAGAGCACAAAAGGCCCATACCGCTTTTACCGCGAAAGATTGGAGTAGTTACTTCTTTATCAGGCGCTGCCATAAGGGATATTCTTAATGGCATCAATAAACGCTTTCCCAATGTCCACATTATAATTAATCCCGTCAGGGTTCAGGGAAAAGAAGCGGCTAAAGAGATAGCCCAGGCAATAAAAGAGTTTAATCAGTTCTATAAGGATGTTGATGTTTTGATTGTTGGACGCGGCGGAGGGAGTTTAGAAGATTTATGGGCATTTAACGAAGAGGTTGTTGCTCGGGCTATATTCTCATCCAGGATTCCGGTTATTTCAGCCGTTGGTCATGAAATTGATAGAAGCATAAGCGATTTTGTAGCAGATAGAGTAGCCGGTACTCCTACTAAAGCAGCCGAGATGGTCATTGCTAAAAAAGAAGAGTTAGAAAAGAATTTATTAAACTATAGTAGAAGACTACGCTCGGCTCTCAGGCATTATAGTCAGGAATTAGATAAAAGACTTAGCACTTTGGCAAGGAGTCGTTTTTTTAAACGACCAGAGCAATTAATTATCCAGAGACAGGAATATTTGGCTGATATGGCTATTCAGTTGAGAAGAAATTTCCTTAACTGCATAAATATGAAAAAGGAAAAATTGATAGATGTAAAAGTGCTTAAAAAGAGTATGCAGCAGTATATAAGATTAAAGGAAGAGAAGTTTAAGAATTATGTAGGCAAACTTGAATCTTTGAGCCCTCTGGCAATATTGACCAGGGGTTATAGTTTAACATTGCAACTTCCTTCTAAAAAGATATTAAAGGATATAAAGAGTATAAAGAAGAAGGATGTTGTTCAAACTATACTTTCAAATGGTAGATTTATAAGTGTGGTTGAGGAGGTGAATGAGGATGCAACTTATGGAACAAAGTGAACATAAGTTGTCTATCTGAATTTGCCCCTCACTGTTCTTTAAAATCCTAAGCACTAAATCCGAAATACGAAACAAATTATAAATAACAAATTACAA
>CAZQVU010000091.1:0-4650 GCA_964596885.1 uncultured Planctomycetia bacterium | reverse complement strand
TTGCTATGGAGAAGGAGTTGCGTTTTGCTATCAGAGAGGGTGGTCATACAGTTGGGGCTGGTGTAATCAGTGAGGTTATAGAGTAAGAAGGAGACAGCATGATAGAACAACAGCAGAAGATAAGAATAAGATTAAAGGCATACGATCATAGAATATTGGATCAGTCGACAGCTGAGATTGTTGCCACAGCTAAACGAACAGGGGCAAAAGTCTCAGGTCCAATACCTCTTCCAACTAAAAGAGAAGATTATACTGTTTTAAGATCACCACATATTGATAAAAAGTCAAGAGAGCAGTTTCAGGTCAAAATTCATAAGAGGTTATTGGATATTATAAATCCTACATCTAAAACTATAGATGCCCTTAAGAAGCTTAATCTGCCAACTGGAGTAAATATAGAGATAAAGTAATTCAGAAATCAGATACACCCGAAGGATAAATTTAGGAGTAGACAAGGTTAAAAGATAGAGAAGATTAAATTTAAGGAGTTTGTATACTGACTGAGGTTAAATTTGAAATGGCTATAGGATTATTAGGAAAAAAGATAGGAATGACGCAGATTTTTAGAGATAATGGTGAGGCTGTAGGTGCAACAGTGATTGAAGCAGGACCATGCTATGTCTTACAGATAAAGACTAAAGACAAGGAAGGTTATAGCGCTCTACAGATTGGCTATGAAAAACAGAAAGAAAAACACCTCAATAAGCCTTTATTAGGCAGATTTAAAAAGATCAACTTAAAGCCATTAAAGATTATTAAAGAAGTGCGAATTAGTGAAGAGGAGCAAGATAGATATAAGATAGGAGATGAGGTAAAAGTTGACATATTTGAGATAGGTGATTTTGTTGATGTTGCAGGAATATCTATTGGCAAAGGTTTCCAGGGTGTTATGAAAAGGTGGAGTTTTTCTGGTCATCCGGCAAGTCATGGTTCAACTATCCATAGGGCTCCTGGCTCAATTGGTGCAAGTTCTACTCCTTCAAGGGTCTTTAAGGGACAACATATGCCAGGCAGGATGGGTAATAAGACGGTTACCATTCAGAACTTGGAGGTTTTGGATGTGGATGTAGATAATAATTTGCTTGTAGTAAAAGGTTCAGTCCCGGGTTCAAAAAGGGGCTATTTAGTAATTAGACAGGCAAGGAAGAAGAATAAGTCTAAACAAGCTGATCTTGGAGAAAAATCTGAGAAGTCAAAGGGTAGAAATCAGAAGGAAGAACTCAAAGAGAAAAAACAAGAGAATTAGAAAGACAATAAAAAATGAAAGAGATTGAAGTTTATAATACAGATGGAAAGAAAGTAGATATAATTAAACTTGACGAGAAGAAATTTAATCAGAAGATTAATCAGAATGTTTTACATCAGGCTATCACTATGTATCTATCTAATATGCGCATAGGCGCCAGTTCTACTAAAAACAGGAAGGATGTAAGAGGTGGAGGTCGAAAACCCTGGCGTCAGAAAGGAACGGGACAGGCAAGAGCCGGTTCAAGAAGATCTCCTCTTTTTAGAGGAGGTGGCGTTGTCTTTGGTCCAAAACCCAGAGATTATTCATATTCTATACCTAAGAAGATAAGGAAGAAGGCATTGTGGGCATCAATCAAGTCTAAGATTAAAGATGATGCTCTTTTAGTTATTGATAAGTTAGAGATTAATAGACCTAAGACAAAGGAGTTTATTAACATATTTAAAGCCTTCAAGTTAAACGATGATAGTAAGTTACTTATAATAGTAGATAGATTGGATGATAGTATTAAGAGAGCATCTCGCAATATAAAAAATATTCTGGTAAAAAGTGTAGATAATTTTACAGCCTATGATGTCCTTACTTATGATAAGTTGGTTATGACTAAGAAATCTTTTGATAAGATAGATGAAAGAGTTCAATTATGAAAGATTCCTATAAGATATTAAAAAGTTTACTGACTACAGAAAAAGGCACATATTTAGCCGAGCAGAACAAGTATCTCTTTGATGTAGATAAGAGAGCAAATAGATTAGAGATAAAGAGGGCAGTCGAAGAGATTTATAATGTAAAGGTCAAAAAGGTGAATGTGGTAAGTATGAGAGGTAAGGTAAAAAGAGTAAGATTTAAATCAGGTAGAACTCCTGATTGGAAAAAGGCAATTGTTACTTTGAGGCCAGGATATACAATCCAGGTTTCATAAGTAAGGAAGATAGACGATGGCAATTAAAGTTAGAAAACCGACAACTTCAACCCAACGCTGGACTAAACTGACGGATTCGCGAATCCTTGAACCCAGGGGTAAAAAACCTGAGAAGTCTTTAACTGAACCCCTTAAGAAGAAAGGTGGACGCAATGTCCATGGTCATATAACGGTAAGGCATCGCGGCGGAGGACATAAACGTCAGTATAGAATAATAGATTTTAAGCGAGATAAAGACGATATCTTAGCAAAGGTTATATCCATTGAATATGACCCTAATAGATCCAGCCATATTGCTCTCATAGAATATGAGGATGGAGAAAAGAGGTATATAATTGCTCCTTTAGGTCTTAAGATAGGTGATACTGTTATATCGGGTCAAAAACCAGAGATTAAAACTGGAAATTCAATGCCTATTGGTAATATACCCGCTGGTATACCTATTCATAATATAGAACTTATTCCTAAAAGAGGTGCCAAGCTCTGTCGGGGAGCAGGCACTCAGGCTACTATAATGGCTCATGAAGGTGATTATGCTCATGTTAGGCTACCTTCAGGTGAAGTACGCTTGATTAGAAAGGAGTGCAGAGCTACTATAGGTCAGATAGGTAATATAGATCATGAGAGAGAGTCGATAGGCAAAGCAGGTAGATCTCGCTGGGAAGGGAGACGTCCTCGTACAAGAGGGGTGGCAATGAATCCTATTGATCATCCGTTGGGAGGAGGAGAAGGAAAATCCTCTGGAGGAAGACACCCTGCTACGCCTTGGGGTAAACCCACAAAAGGTCTTAAAACAAGAAAAAAGAATAAATATTCAGATAAATATATAATCAGAAGAAGACCATCTAAGAAGAGGAGGAAGAAATAGTGTCAAGGTCTATAAAGAAAGGACCTTATGTTCATCCAAAGATATTAAAAAAGGTAGAATTAGCAAAAAAGGCTAAACAGAGACAATCGATAAAGATCTGGTCGAGGAGCTCTATGATTCTTCCAGAATTTGTTGGTATGCATTTCAATGTTCATAATGGTAAGACATTTGTACCTATATTTGTAACTGAGAAGATGGTAGGACATAGATTTGGTGAATTTGCACCAACCAGAACCTTTAGAAAGCATGGTGCACATACAGAGCGTTCAACTGCTATAAAATGAGTCCACTGAAAAATGCATCAGTGGCCTCTGATTACAACGATTAACAAAGATTGCAGAGATTCGCTTGAAACGGAATAAATCGTTGTAATCTAAATTTAATCTTTTAATCAGAGATTGCTGGATTTTTTCAGTAATCTCTAAAATAAGTCAGGTTTAATATGATAGCCAAAGCCAAATTAAGATTCATAAGAATATCACCTAAGAAGGTAAAAGGAGTAGTCGATCTTATTAGAGGCAAACACATACAAGAAGCCTTAGATATTCTAACTAATTTAAATAAAAGGGCTTCAAAGATAATAATAGATTTGTTGAATTCAGCTATAAACAATGCTAAACAGGTTGGTCAGAATGTAAATGATTTATATGTAAGCAAGATTATAGTCAATAAAGGACCTTTTTTAAAAAGATATAGAGCAGCGGCTTTTGGAAGAGCAAGTCTTCTGCGCAGGAGACTTTCACATATAGAATTAGAATTAGATAGAATAAACTTTGAAAAAGAGAAAACCGAATCTACTTCAAAGGAAGAAGATAAAAAATCAAAAGATAAATAAATGGGCCAGAAAGTACATCCATATAGTTTAAGATTAGGACATATTAAGACTTGGAAATCGTGTTGGTTTTTAAATAAGAAAGATTTCCCTAAAGCCCTTTCAGAGGATATAGAAATAAGAAGGCGCATCAAGGAAGGTTTAGGTAAGGCCGGTATTCCAACTATTGAAATAGAAAGGGCCTCCGGCAATATTAAAGTGACTATATATACGGTCAGACCAGGGATTGTTATAGGTAGACACGGTGCAGAAATCGACCGCTTAAAAGAAGATCTTCAGGAGATGACTAATAAAGAAGTCTATATTGATGTCAAGGAGATAAAAAATCCTTATTCAGATGCGCAGCTTATTGCAGAGAGTGTCGCTTTTCAATTGATTAAGAGAGTTCCTCATCGAAGGGCTATAAAAAAGGCAGTATACAATGCTATAAATGCTGGGGTAAGAGGTATTAAAATAGTCTGTTCTGGACGATTAGATGGGGCTGAAATGTCGCGCCGAGCCTCATATAAAGAGGGCAAGATACCGTTACATACATTAAAGGCTGATATAGACTATGGATTTGCAGAGGCAAGAACTACTTACGGTATGATCGGAATTAAGGTCTGGATTTATAAAGGAGAGGTTGGTCCTCAAGTAGAAGAGGAAGAAGTACAACAGAAAAGGAAGAGTAAAGAAAAGAAAGTGAATGAGGACTGAACTTATGGAGCGTAAGCGAACATAAGTTGTCTGTCCGAATTCACCCAGCACCTATTTTTAAGAGATTAAGGTTAGTTACACCAGTA
>CAZQVU010000090.1:0-4743 GCA_964596885.1 uncultured Planctomycetia bacterium | reverse complement strand
GCAGTAAACGTTGAGGAAAAACCATCAGGGTTTTTCCTCAAGGAGCGTAAGCGACGGTCGCGGGTTCAAATCCCGTCTCCCGCTCCAATATAAACCATAACTATTATAGTAAAACAAAGAGTAAAAAAATAAGCACTGAGCGACCTCAAAAGAGGGTTTGGGAGAAAAGATTGTTTTCTCCCAAGGACCTTTTTACATCTTTGCAGAAAAAAGGAGGAGAGTCCCGAAGTTTTGGGACATTAAGAAGTGATATGAAGACTGAGATTTTGGAATTAGAACCATGCAAGAGACTCCTAAAGATTGAAATACCTGAAAAGATAGTTGAGGAAGAATTAGATAGGGTTTATGATGATATTAGAAAGGTTGCCGAGCTCCCTGGTTTTAGGAAGGGTAAAGTTCCTCGTAATCTCTTAGAACGGCATTATTCAAAAACAGCAAAAGATGAAGTATTAAAGAAGTTGATACCCTCTGGTTATTCTAAGGCTATAGAAAAACATAACCTTTCTCCTATCTCTCTGCCTAAAGTGAATCAGGTTAGATTCGTTGATAACCAACCACTTTATTTTGAAGTGGAAGTGGATATCAGACCTGAGGTCAGATTAAGAAGATATAAAGGGTTGAAGATAAAGCGAAGAACTCCACAGCTTACAGATAAAGATGTAGAGGAATCTCTTAATATACTAAGAGAAAGATATGCAGAATATAAACCCGTTGAGAAAAGAGAGATAAAAGAAGGAGATTATGTAATTGTCAATTATGAGACTTCGGTAGATGGAAAGGTTATTGATAAAAGAGAAGGTATCTGGTTTAACACAAAATTTAATAAAGGAAAGACTAATGATATTATAAAGAATCTTATTGGCGCTAAGATAGGGGATGAGATTAAAGTAGATATTGTTTTACCAAAAGACTATTTTAAGAAAGAATACGCTGAAAAGGGTGCTTTGATGAAGATTAAGGTTAGGGAGATAAGGGAAAAACATTTACCTCAACTTAATGAGGAATTCGTTAAGAACTTAGGTAATTATGAGACCCTAAACGACTTAAAGCAAGCATTAAGAGAGGATATTAGAAAAAGATTAGAGGAGGAGGTAAGGTTTGAATTAGAGAATCAACTATCTGATATATTGATAAAATCCAATCCTTTAGATGTTCCAGCCTCTATGGTTAAGGAACAGACTGAGGAGTTGGTTAAGTCGGCTATGAGGCGACTTATCTATCAGGGTCTTAAAGAAGAGGATGTAAGAGAGAAAGAAGAGGCTTTAAGAAACAATCTAAAAAAAGAAGCTGAAAAGCAAGTAAAGATATATTTCATCTTGGATAGTATAGCCAAAGAAGAGAATATTAAGGTAAGCGATGAGGATATAAAAAAAAGATTAGATGAGATTGCTGAGCGAAATAAGACTAAACCCGATGAGATAAGAGAATATTTAACTAAAAATGATTCAATGGAGATGCTTAATAGTCAAATTCTTCATGAAAAAGTAATTGATTTTTTATTGAATGAAGCGAGAATTAAAGATATTTAGTAATTTAAAACAGGAGGTAGTCTTATGGATATGGATAAGATAGATGAGAGAGCCCAAACCCTTGTACCGGTTGTGGTTGAGAAGACTGCCAGAGGCGAAAGAGCCTACGATATCTTCTCCAGGCTATTGAAGGATAGGGTGATATTTATTGGGAGTGTAATTGATGACAATGTTTCAAATTTAATTATAGCCCAGATGTTATTTTTACAGATGGAGGATCCTAAAAAGGACATAAATATTTATATCAACACTCCTGGTGGTAGCGTTACAGCCGGCTTGGCTATTTATGATACAATGCAGTTTGTCCAGTGCGATGTTGCTACCTATTGTATTGGTCAGGCGACCAGCATGGGAGCGTTGCTTTTATCTTCAGGTGCAAAAGGCAAGAGATTTGCTCTTCCTCATGCAAGGGTTATGATCCATCAGCCCTGGGGCGGTGTAAGAGGAGCAGCGGCTGATATTAGTATTCAAGCAAGAGAGATTCTGCGGCTGCGCGAGAAGATAAATGAAATTCTATCTCAACGCACCGGACAATCTTTAGAGAAGATAAAAAAGGACACAGACAGAGATTTCTTTATGTCAGCTGAAGAAGCCAAAGAATATGGTATAGTAGACGAAGTTATAAAGTCCAGGAAATAGATATGTTAAAGAGTAGATATCCTTTGTTACCAGTCAGAGATTTAGTAATCTTTCCTCATATGGTTATATCTCTTCTTGTCGGAAGAGAGAAATCTATCCAGGCTTTTGAGAAAGCGAATTTGTCTGATAAAATACTTTTTGTATGTACCCAGAAGAATTACCGTATTAAGGAACCTAAGCCTGATGATTTATATTCTGCAGGGGTTGTCGTTGAGATTCTCCAATCATTAAAACTTCCTGATGGCTCTTGTAAGATATTGGTTGAAGCAAAAGAAAGAGCCAAACTAAGAAAGGTTTTAAATGTAAAAGGATACGATGAGGCAGAGATTGAATTAGTAAAGCAAGATGTAAAAAAGACTATTGAATCAGAGGCTTTAATGCGTACAGTCTCTTCTCAGTTTGAAGAATATGTGAAGTTAAATCCTAAGATACCGCCAGAGGTAATTGTCTCGGTAAATTCTATTACTGATTTGTCTAAAATCTCTGATGTAGTTGCGGCTCAACTTGAGGTAAAGATACCTCAGAAGCAAGAGTTACTTGAAGAATTTGATGCCATTGAGAGGTTGAAGAAATTAAACAGGATACTCAATAATGAAATTGAGATATTGAGGGTTGAAAAGAAGATACTGGGCGATGTTAAAAGACAGATGGAGAAGACTCAGAAGAATTACTATTTACAAGAACAACTCAAAGCCATAGAGAAAGAGTTGGGCTATAGACAACAAGATAAGGAAGAATTTGACATTTTGAGAAAGAAGATAAAGGACGCTAAGATGAGCAAAGAGGCAACTGAAGTTGCTCTGGATGAGTTAAGGCGACTTAGACGAATGAATCCTATATCTCCTGAGAGTGCAGTAATTAGAAACTACATAGATTGGTTAATAAAACTTCCCTGGTCTAAAAAAACAAAGGATAAGTTGGATATAAAGGAAGCAGAGGATATTCTTAATGAAGATCATTATGGCCTAGATAAAGCCAAGAAAAGAATCTTAGAGTACTTGGCTGTAAGAAGATTTACCAAAGAAGTTAAGGCTCAAATTTTATGTTTTGTTGGACCACCAGGTGTGGGCAAGACATCATTGGCTAAATCTATTGCTCGCGCCTTGGGAAGGAATTTTGTAAGGGTTTCATTGGGAGGCGTAAGAGATGAGGCTGAAATAAAAGGGCACCGCCGTACATATGTTGGTGCCCTTCCTGGAAGAATAATCCAGTCGCTGGCTAAGGTTAAGTCAAAAAATCCTGTATTCTTATTAGATGAGATAGATAAGATGTCGGCTGATTTTAGAGGAGATCCTGCCTCCAGCATGCTGGAGGTTCTTGACCCGGAGGAGAATCATACATTCTGTGATCATTATCTGGGTGTTGAGTTCGACCTATCTGAGGTCTTATTTATTGCTACGAGTAATCTTGTAGATAATATACCTTATCCATTAAGAGATAGAATGGAAATCATAAAGTTACCTGGTTATACCGAATATGAAAAACTTAATATTGCTAAATCTTTCCTTTTGCCTAAGCAACTGAGACTTCATGGATTGACTCCTGAGAACATAAGGATTTCAGATAATGCTTTATTTAAGATTATAAAATGTTATACTCGGGAGGCTGGAGTTAGAAATCTAGAAAGAGAAATAGCTACTATATGCCGATATGTTGTAAAGGATGTGGTTAGGAATAATAAGAGGACTATATCTATAAAGATGTCCCGAGCTAATTTACACAAGATACTTGGTCCGCCAAGATTTTCTGAGAGCCGAAAACAGGAGCATCATAGGATTGGTTTGAGTTACGGATTAGCCTGGACTGAGGCAGGTGGTGATGTAATGGCAGTTGAGACCTCTATTGTAAAAGGTAGTGGCAAATTACTGCTTACCGGAAGACTGGGTGAGGTTATGAAGGAATCAGCCCAGGCAGCACTGACCTATATACGTTCAAGGATAAATCAATTGAAGCTCAAACCAGATTTTTATAAGAATTATGATATCCATATCCATGTTCCTGAGGGAGCTATACCCAAAGATGGTCCGTCAGCTGGCATAACCATAGCAACTTCGATTGCCTCTAGCTTGATGAAAGTGCCGGTAGATAAAAATATAGCTATGACAGGGGAGATTACCCTGGGAGGGCGAATTCTACAGGTAGGCGGTCTTAAATCAAAGATATTAGCTGCCCATAGAGCTGGATTTAAGACGGTTATTATACCTAAGGAAAATCAAAAAGACTTAGTTGAGATACCAAAAGATGTCTTGAATAAATTAAGAATGAAACTGGTTGAGGATATGGATCAAGTCTTACAGATTGCTCTTGTTGTAAAAAGTAAAAAAGTTAAAAGAAGAGGAAAGCAGAGAAGAGAGACTTTACCTGATTATATATATGAGAGACAAAGAATACCAGCGTGAGACAGATGGCAGAAAAAAGTCATAAGTTCTAAGTCCGAAGTTGAAAGAAAGAAGACAGAATAAATGACGAATTACTAATTTCTAATTGACCTAATATAGAATAAATCCTAAGCACGAAATACGAAATACTAAACAAATCATAAATAACAAATTACAATGTTTCAAACTTTATCATA
>CAZQVU010000089.1:0-4891 GCA_964596885.1 uncultured Planctomycetia bacterium | reverse complement strand
GATATGTTTTGAGGCGATGGGAACAACCGCCACTTTATCCTTTACCTCCGGGAAACGAGTAAAAATCTCATCTACAATACAGGCATCCGCTCTTTGGGTGAGCAGGTGTGAATATACCTGCCAGTAATAGCTGTTTCTGTCCATAGAATCGTAATCTAAGTATTCTGCTTTCACTGCATTTAAAACCAGAGCGCATACTCCACCACAACTTACTTTCTCAGGGATATTCTTCCAGAATCCTTCTTTTATTCCTGCATTTTCTACAATCTTTGCTACTGTTACTGCTGATAAATCATTGTATTCGGTGCGCTTGGGACAAAATCCAATTCTTACTCCTGGCTTTGCTAAATCTTCAATTGAGGAGATATTAAGATTTTTCTCTTTAAGGTATATTATCACCCACCTGCTTTCTAAAAGAGGTTTATATTCTTCTATTCTGCGAAAAAGGGTCTCTGCCTCTTTTAAGGTAGAAGCCCGCGTAACTATTACATCAGCAGAAAAATCATATTGGTTAATTGCCTTAGCCAGAGTTGATTCTGGTACCCGACCATAGATAACCTTACAATTATTCATTTTTTCAAATTCTCTGGTAAGTTCAATAAAGGGATTTTTTAATAAGTAACTTGTCCAGACAACCAACTGAGGCATATCTTTTTTAGACTTAGCCAAAACTGTTTCCCCTCTCAAAAATAAAGTCATTAAAACTAAACCTAAAATTAAAAATTTCCTCATCATATCCCTCCTCGATTTTTAAAACTGCTCTAACTGCCCTGTTTTTTTCGTAATCCTACTCAGGCTCAAAATAACCTCTTTAAGGAAAACAAAACCTGCTCCATAGCCTCTACTATCAATTTAACCTCCTGACTTCTTCCTTTTACTGGTGCTCTGGTGCCCTGGTGCTCTGGTGCTCTCATCTCTGAAACCTCTTCTTCTCCCGTTTTTCTACTTGTACTACTTTTGAATTATGAATAGTTATCACCACCTCTCCATACTCTATCTCTTGGATAGATTTGATTATTTCACCTAAAATCTTTTTATCTAATTTTTCTAAGTTTTGATCTGACATCTACCTCTTATAAATCCTTTGATTGCTTTTTGTTTGGCATATGAAACTATATTAGACTTATCTAACTTTTTAATTAAAAAAATAATACTAAAACCCATTCTCTTTGTCAAGTCTTTTTTGCGTGTTTGTCAAGGCAAAATAAAAATGTTATCTTTTTAGCAAAATAGAAATATCACCTTGTAAGAGTCTCTCTTCTAAGGCAACCATTATGTTAACAATCTTACAACCACAGATTGTTATCCCCAAAGACCAGGCTTACTTCTATACCCCCGAATGGCAAGATGAAATCCATCTCTTCTCTTCTTCTATTAGATTATTTTTTGATGTCAACCCAAAAAAGGATGGATATAATAGCCTATATCTTCTACTTAATAGTATCCTTACGGTTGACTTTTCTAAAAGGGCAAAAAATGACTACCAATGAAAAGGGCAACAAAAATATAGCTGGTGGATATGGTGGTGCATAAGTTCCTAAAAAGTCTCCTAATGTATTAAACCATGGCCCTTCTTCTCCGCCGGGTATTGACTCACAAATCATACCAAATATATCACATCCGGCTACTATCCAGAGTAATACACTACCCATCACTATCTTTGAAAACTGATGAATCTCTGATATATTCTTGCAACCAGATAGATAAAAAAGGCCTGAAGATAAAACAATAAATCCGCCCCATCCACCTCTAAACATATCTGCTGGAATCTCTAAGGCGCCTATAGATACATTCTGGCCTCCTATAGCAACTATTATATCTAAAAAGCCAAAGATAAGAGTGCAAATACCCAAAATACTAAAATATATACTGCTTATCCTTTGTTTTTTAACCATCCTATTGGACTCCTAACAAAATCCAGATTAGATGCAAAAAACCTCCGTAAATAAAAGTAACTGTTATAAGAACAAGCAAACTACCTAATAATTCCTTCCATCCTTCTTTAAGCATTATAGCAAATGTCGCCACACAAGGAAAGTATATAGAGATGAGCACTACGGCGGTTATCATCTGATACTTAGTCATCTCAATAACAGAAAGTTGAGCCACAGCAAGGTCTTTTCTTAAAAAAGCAGCAATCAATGGACCTACTGTCTCTTTAGGCACGCCAAACCAACCGACAAATATAGGTGAAAGAGCATTGCTCAAGAATCTTATAACCCCGGCAAGATAGAGGATATTTACTACAGCACAACCCAGAAGCACAAATGGAACAGCGCTTCTTAAAAAACATATTACCCTCATCCGCAACTTCCTTGTTACATTTCTTAAGGTAGGCAATTGATAGGCTGGCACATCTAACAGGATCTCTGGCGACTTACCTGGAAGCAGTTTGTGCATTATAAAACCAAAAATAAAGTAGCCGGCTAATAGATAAAGTAAGACCCAGCCCATAGTATCAGGTATTACCTCCTGCATAATTCCAAGCTGGGCACCACACGGAATGAATATGGCTAAAAGTGTCATCATTATAAAGCGTTGCTTTTTAGTCTCTAAAATTCTACAGGCAGTAACCGCTGGCACATTGCATCCTAAAGAAAGGATAGTAGGGACAATAGCATATCCATGCAGACCTATCTTATGCAAAACCGCATCAATCAAAACTGCTAATCTCGGCATATAGCCTATATCCTCTAAGAGGGTTAGCATTAGATAGAATATAAATACTGCCGGGAGGACAACCCCGATAGCCACAAAAAGTCCAGAGGTCAACATACCAAAGGCCTCAAAACAATTGTCTGCCTGGGGGTCTCCTACAAATATATAATAAATCCAGGCAGGTGCTTTAGAAAAGAGGCTCTGCATCCAGGGCAAGAAATAACCATCGAATAATTTAACAAAAAAACCATCTGTGCATAATGTCCCGGCAAATGAACCAAATATACTCCAGAATCCATAAAGGATGGCTATAGCAATAGGGATGCCGCTCACGGGCTTAACAGTAAGTTCTCCTATTGCTTCCTTTAAGGTATGTCTATATACCCCAAAGGATACAGTTCTCTTTACTATTTTATCAATTAAATTCCATCTTTGGTCAACATTAAGTTTCATTTCCTGCCTTCAACCCGAGATAGAATCCCATCTATCATAACACTTTTAGCCTGCTTAAGTTTTGTAACCAATTCCTTAATTCCTTCTCCGCTTATAGCAATAGTCCAAACTACTGGAATGCCAAGAATGCGCTCTAATTCATCGAGGTCAATCTGGATATTCTTATCCTCAGCCACATCCCACATATTAAGGACCAGGATGGTAGGATAGCCTTCCTCAATAATCTCTAATAATAGATAAAGTCCTCTTTCTATCTTGGAGGCATCAATAACACATATCACCAGGCTGTCCTTATTATTATGTAACATTGATACAGCCACCTCTTCGGCTTTATCTTTCGGTTGCAGAGAAAATGTACCAGGAACATCCACAACCTCAACACTCTTATCCTCTAATCGCAAAAACCCTTTAGTATAATCAACAGTAGTGCCCGGATAATTTGACTCAATAATATTTGCCCCGGTTAAACGATTGAAGATTGCACTCTTTCCTACATTGGGATGTCCCATAAGTAATATCTTTCTCATTCTTTTATCTCCACCGCAATCTTATCAGCTATCTTTTGACTTAAAGATGTTTTTGACTCATCAATCATAACCACAATAGGCCCTTTAAGGGGTTGTTTAGAAATCACTTTAAGTTCCTTGCCAACTCTAACACCCATACCTGCTATCTTTTGCTTTATATCTTCAGCAATATCTATTATAAAACCAGACTCTCCACAGCTTAACTCAGATAACCTTTTCTTCATCTATGCACTTTCTCTCTTATTAATCCTCTGGGTTATAATTCGCCGGGCAATTCCTCTGCCAAGGGCGATTATACTTCTATTAACCTCAACTACTACCGGCCCTCCGGATGAAGAAACCATCCTAACAATATCCCCTTCTTGAATTCCTCTCAATGAAAGATTATGCCTTGCACCTCGGCCACCATAAATACCTGTAACCCTCGCCCACTCTCCGGGTTTTAGATTAGTTAAAACCTCCATCTATCTTTAATATCCTCTATGTTTTTGCTGCCTCTTTTTTCAACTGCCTTACTTTACACTTTGGCCGTCTGCCGGTCTTAAAATAATAGTCAAAACTTTTTAACCAATCAGGCCTATCATGTTCAGGGCAGGTTTCTATGAATTCTATAAACTTGGTTAACTTTTTAAATGTCTGAGGGCTTATAAAATGCTCCATCTTACAGGCGTCTACACTGGCTACTTTGGGTTCAATCCTCAAAACCTCACTTAAAAACTTAACCAGTATATTATGTCGATCTAAGATACCTTGAGCCACTCTTTCTCCTTCCTCTGTAAAATCTACATAGCCATATCGTTCGTGAATAACCAATTCTTCCTTAGATAGAGTATTTAAAGCAGCCGTAACACTAGAAGTTTTTACCTTCAACAGACGACTGATGTCCTTCACTCTGGCTACACCCTTTTCTTTCTTCAGCATAGCAATAGCCTCTAAATAATCTTCCATATTAGAACTTAATCCTGTATCTTTCCTCATATTAAAACCCTCAATGTTTTGCTTCGCTCCGTTAGAAAAGCCTTCTTTCTTAATGGAGCCTGTCTCTATTTGTTAGAGAAGTCTAACATATTCATTTTATCCTGTCAAGTTTTTTAAAAAGGACTATCCCGAATTTGTTGCTGAAGGGATATCTCTTGATTACACAGATTATTAAAAGATTACACAGATTTTCCGTCGATATTTAATCTGTGTAATCTGGTTTTTAATCGGTGTAATCAGAAACTTTCCTTAGTAAAAATAGAAAAACAAAAATT
>CAZQVU010000088.1:0-5109 GCA_964596885.1 uncultured Planctomycetia bacterium | reverse complement strand
AATTTATTATAGGCTGATTCTTTAATACCTAGTTCTTTTAAAAACTTATCCTGCTCACTTTCATCCAATTCCAGTATTTCAGCCTCGAGTTTAGCGCAGAATTTAAGTGTAGTTAAGTTTTTGCTCTCGGCAATATCCCTGAGACCTTCAGGTAAAGATAGGGCAATTCCTTCCTCGTCTACATTGGCAAGAATCATAAGCGGTTTTTGGCTTAGAAAACCAAAACCCCTTAATACATCCTCCTGTTGCTTATCAAATTCTATACCTCGCAAAGCCTCTTCATTCTCTAAAGCCCCTTTACATCTTTTTAGTATATTAAGTTCTCTTTCATGCTCCTTCCGACCACCTTTTAGTTCCTTCTCTATTTTGTCTAATCTCCTTTCTACAACCTCCAAATCTGATAGAATAAGTTCAGCCTCAAGTTGCTCTAAGTCTCTAACTGGATCAATATCTCCTAAAGGATGCATTACATCCTCATTCTTAAATAGCCGAATAACATCAACTAAAGCATCTACCTCTCTGATATGAACTGGAGAAAAACATCTATATTTATCCCTAACAGATTCAGTCTCATCAACAAAAGTTATCTCAGATTTTATTATCTTCTTGGGATTAACTATGGAGGCTATCTTATCTAACCTCTCATCTGGAACTTTGATATTACCAAATCGCAAGTGAGGACCTTTATTAGATTGATTACTACCTTCTGCAATCCTTCTGGTAAGGACATAAAATACAGTCGTCTTGCCGCTTTTAGGCAGACCTATTATACCTATCTTCATATCTTTCTCTTATCTAATTTCTATTGAAAAAGAGAATGCTTTATTCTTCCAAGTGAGGTTATTATCCCATAAACTCTTTCACTATTCAAGAAAAAAAATATTCGAACCTATCTTGTCTTTAAGAATTGACCTTTATCTGAAGGGGGTTTTTAAGGTGGTGATATGAAAGTAAAATCTCTTTATTTTTATATCTAAACCTTTTGCTTTTGCCATTTATGCTGATTTTTTTAGGCTTGGTCTTAACCTCTAACACCATCTCACCTTTAACTTGAGGATGGCCTACAATCTCAATCGTTAGGCCTTTTTTATGTTTCTCAATTGAGAGAATCTCAGAGGTAGTATATTTAAGCCTGGTGTCTTTATCCAATCTCAAATCTATCGGTATAATTAAGCCATAGGTGTTAGGTATATCTATAGTTCCATTGGCAGGTATCCTTAACTCAGTATCTCTTTTTGGACCTTTTAGAATAAGAGCAGTCTTTTTTGAGTTTCTATGGTAATTCAAGATATAGAGGTAACTATAATCTTCTGTAAAGATCTGACCTGTAATTAAATCTTGGTTTGCGCTATATGTGTATTGATTTAACTCATCAGCCTCCAATAATCTCTTATAGGCTTTGAGGTGCTCCTCCAGTTCATAGTTAAAACCTGTGCCTAAAAGGGTTAAATTCCCTTTATCTATTTTTCTTCTCAATCCACAACATTTGCCATCAGATGTTCTAGCTATAACCTCGCTTCCATCTCCTTCTTCATAGATATTAACCCTGGCTAATCCTAGAAAATCCTTTACATCAAGAAGGTCTATCTTCGGAGGATAAGGGTATTCAACAGATTTTCTAACTATACCAAACTCATTATATAAAAGTTTGCATTTATTCAAATTAATGTCTTTATCAGGTAGAGTAGGCATTATTATTAGATGTCCTCCTCTCTTTACATACACAATGAGTTTCTTCTGAGTTTCTACATCCATAAAATCTAATGAAACCACCCATAACTGTTTATAACTGCATAGAGTAGATAGATTTACCCTCTGAAGATCCTCCATTTTAAAATCCTGATTTAACAATTTAAAGGTTTTAAGGATTCCATCAAATAGGATGAAATCTCTTATATGTTTGGGATCATAATCAAGGCCAGATTTATGTATATCTATTTTTCTATCACCAAAAACAGGCATAGTAAACTCGGTATAATAATATGGTCGATAGAAACCCACACAGACATTAGATAGTCTTTTAGTATTAATCAAATTAACTCCATGGGTTTTTATAAACTTACCAATCTTCTTTACTACAGGATATAGTTGACTCTCTTTACCATCTACACTCAGAGGGGTCTGCCAGTAAAACACTGGACCCAACGCTCCCTGCCTTTCAGGATTTCTACCCTGAGAGAACATGTAGAGATTCATCCCTTTTAAACCATGAATTAAACACGCCTTATAAAATAGTTCTAATTCATCAGGATAGACTCTAGTTTTATGATGGCGAGAACCTGATTGAATCTCTATGCCAAGGATTGGAAACCTTCTTCCTTGTATAGCATCAGTCATCTCATTACAAATATAATCATCGCTTAAATTATCAAAATCCACCTTCTCAGGTATATGGTCTACACCCAACATAATATCTGGTGCTATATCCATCAATCTATCATACATTATGATATTTACAGGATATTCTAGAGCACGACCTTCTATCCAGCCAGGTAGATTATGGAAGATAGGAATATTTATGTCATATCTTTTTATCTCCTTAAATAGATAAGAAAGGTATCTTGCATAATACCACCTATAAAAAAGATGCCAATCTCTATATTTTATATAGCCCTTTTTATTGGTAGCCTTACCTTTTGGAGGCACCACCTCATCAAAATGTTTATAGTCTGTTCCATAGCCTTGGTTTAGTTCTTTTATGTTCTTATAAAACTTCTTCAGGAATGTATGATAATATCTTAAGCAGGCCTGGCTATAATCACCCTCTGCTGAAAACCAATAATAAAAGGCTATCTCATTACATAACTGCATCATAATAATCGCCTTATCATTAGCAATCTGATAGTCTTTAATTATAGGCATTACTTTTTTATACCACCTTTTTACATATCTTAAAAATATTGGATGCATATATGTGCTTATATGCGCAGGATGGGATTTCCCATCAGATGCCCTTGCATAAATTTGAGGGTGTTTAGAAAATAACCACTCTGGAAGGCCGTGGAGTTTGTATTCTGCTAAGATGTATGGACCAGGCTTTGTAATTACAAATAAACCTAACTCAGTACATAAATCCAAAAAACCAACTAAGTCTCTTTGAGGATGTGTCTTGCCAGTAAAATCAAATTTATTATCTTCATATTCGTGCCAGGACCAGGGGATGTAGGTAGAGACTGTATTACAATTTGCCTCTTTTAACTTTTTAAGATGTAAGGACCATAATCTTTTAGGTATTCTGAAATAATGTATTTCTCCTGAATAAATAAAGATATCTTTATCGTTGAATTTGAATTTATCTTTTGTAGCTTTAAAATTCATCCTCTACCTCATTCTTTAAATACTCTCAGGTTCAGTAGATCGAAAACCAAAAAAATCTTTTATTATTTTCCACCCCTACCTCTTCTTATCAAAGATTTTATGCCTTCTACACTCTTCTCATCCGTATCTATAAAGTTGAGACCAACATCATAATTGTCCTCTTCCTTTTTAACTTGAGTCCAGGCAACTTTTGCTAAGACTTCTTGAACTCCACCCCTTTCTACATCAATCTTGATCTTCAGGATGATTTCCTGGTCTAATTCTCGGTTTATTCTCCGCGCAACATCTTTTTTATAACGGCAACCAAAATTAAATATCCACCCCAAACATCTATTGCATCTTTTACACTCCCACTTTTTAGGCCAATTAAGGCGTATACCACCTAAGCTAACATCTTTGGAGAAAACAGGAATGTCCTCAGTCAGCCTTACCTTTTTATCCTTTCTTAAAATCTGACCCTTAAGTAAAGCTCTAATATTATATCTTCTGTGTTTTCTTCTCTCTTTAAGCATCTCTTTTTCCATTCTCAAGTATACTATGAAACTTTCTGTTTTGCAAACTGTTCTCTAAATTCAGCAGGTGAGATATTAACATATTTCTTAAAAACTTTACTAAAGTAATTCGGATCCTGATAGCCTACAGCAAATGAAACCTGGGCAATACTAAGGCGTAAATCCTTAAGAAGCTCAACCGCTGCTTCTATTCTAACTTTAGTTAAATAGTCTATAAAGGTAGTCTCTAATTCATTTTTAAACTGGTGAGAGAAATAATATGGACTTAAATTGGCCGCCTTAGAAACTTCATTTAAACTTATATCTGGTTTATAATAATTCTCATTTATATACTCTACTGCCCTCTTTATAGATTCCTGTAGATGAGAATGAGAAGCCTGAGAGCTTGAGAAAACAATTTCTTCAAATCTAGTTGTAAATATATAATCTACAAAAGACTCTAAGAAATCAATTAATATTCTTACTTTATCCTTTTTACTTTTAAGTTTTGTTATTTGTGTCTCGTCTTGCAGCAATTTTAATCTGGCATTCAATCTCTCATTTGACATCCCTCTCTGAGTTAAGATGCATACTCCATAAATCTTACTTTTAAGCTTTACAGGAATAATTATCCTGTCTGTCTTTAAAATGTGATTATGAAAAATCCTACCTTTTGTCTTTATGGCTTTTTTTATGTCTTTCTTTAATGATTCTAACCACTCTGTTTTATGTTTACTGGAACAAATTGCCCTACAAATATCACCGCTCTTACATATAGACCTAAGGTCAATACTTTCATCTACAGAAAAAAAATACAAATTCAGCCTAAAAAGACTACTCAATAAACTATTTAATTTTTTTACAATATCTAACCTGTTTAATTTATCTATCTCTATGAATTTAGTCATAGTAAAAACCCATTATCAGCCCGATAATGCTTCTATTTTACAAAATAGATATCATCTATATAGATAGTACCTTCTTTGACAGTTGCAATTCTATCCTCAAAGACAATAACAAATTCTGAGAGAGATGAAAGATCAGTTAAGCCGGCCATTTCCTCTAAAGGGATTTCTATCTTTGTCCAATCCTTTGTTACATTGGTTATATAGTAACTACCTACTTCACCCTTGTCATTCTTTAGTTCAAGTTTAAATACTTTAGTAAATCCTTTGTCAGAATCACCCTTAACCCATAAAACTAATTTACTGTAACCAGATGCATTTAACCCCTCTAATTTTGACCAGAACCCATTATAAGCGGGATTGGGTGAATCAACATCATAATCCAATCTTAAGCT
>CAZQVU010000087.1:0-5178 GCA_964596885.1 uncultured Planctomycetia bacterium | reverse complement strand
AGCCGACATTGTAAAAGTAAATGGTAGATTGTTGTCCAAGGCAGGTAGAAGGTATAAACCTAATCCAAGATTGAGGGAAGTGAAATAGAGATACCCCAAAGAAAAAGAAGTAGAATATCTAATTGATATAATGGATGTTGCAGCAGGAGATAGATATAAATGGGAGAGGTAGCAAGTGACATAACCAAATTAATAGGCAATACTCCATTAGTAAGATTAAACAAAATTGGCGCCGGTTTGGGGGCAATGATACTGGCTAAACTAGAATCCTTTAATCCTTTATCTAGTGTTAAGGATAGAATTGGTTTATCTATGATCGAAGATGCTGAAAATAAAAGCCTCATTAAGAAGGATACAATAATTATTGAAGCCACCAGCGGTAATACCGGTATAGCCTTGGCTTTTGTCTGCGCCTTAAAAGGTTATAGGTTAATCTTGGTTATGCCTGAGACGATGAGTTTAGAAAGGCGTAAGTTATTAAAAATCTTTGGAGTAGAGATAGTTTTAACTCCGAAGGATGAGGGCATGCAAGGTGCTGTAAAAAAAGCAGAGGAACTAACTAAGAGATATAAAAATTCCCTCTTCTTGCAACAGTTTAAAAATCCGGCTAATCCCAAGATACATAAAGAGACAACTGCTGAGGAGATATGGAGAGACACAGAGGGTAAGATTGATATATTGGTAGCTGGTGTAGGGACAGGCGGCACAATAACTGGTATATCCGAAGTTTTAAAAGAAAGGAAACCTCAAGTTAAGATTATAGCCGTTGAACCAGCCCGCTCAGCGGTCTTATCAGGCAATAGGCCTGGTTTTCATAAGATTCAAGGTATTGGAGCCGGATTTATACCAGAGGTTTTAAGGAAAGACTTAATAGATGAGATTATTACGGTAAGTGATGCAGAGGCTAAAAGAACAACCTTGAGATTAGCCAGAGAGGAGGGGATCCTGGCTGGTATTTCATCAGGAGCCGCACTCTTCGCTGCCTTAAAACTGGCTAAAAGGAAGCAAAATAAAGGTAAGATGATTGTAGTAATTTTACCTGATACAGGTGAAAGATATCTTTCAAGTTGGCTTTTTGAGGATATTTAATTTGTAGGCTAACTTTAGAGTTGATTTGTAGTTAAAAAAAGAGTAGAATAAAGAAAAATAAATCTATTCCTTGTTTAAACAAACTACATTCAGGAAGATTAATTTAGGCATATAATTTATACCCTCTACATCTTTTGCTTTGCAGAACAAACCAGGGGGGGGGAATGAAGGAGATTTATAAATGCCAAAGACTATAAAAGAGATTAATGAGAAGATAAAAAAGGGTAAAGTTGTAGTAGTAGATGCAGAGGAGATTATAGATTTAGTTGATAAGAATGGTTTAAAAAAGACAGCCGAAGAAGTAGATGTAGTAACCACCGGGACATTTGGGCCAATGTGCTCTTCAGGCGCTTATTTTAATGTGGGTCATTCAAAACCCAAGATAAAGATTGGTGGAAGCCAGGCGTATTTAAATGATGTACCAGTATATACAGGATTTGCCGCTGTTGATGTCTATATAGGTGCAACTGCCCTACCAGAGGATGATCCCAGAAATAAAGTCCATCCTGGTGAATTTAGATATGGCGGAGGTCATGTTATTGAGGATTTAGTAAGCGGCAAAGACCTAAAACTTACTGTTATTTCCTATGGAACAGATTGTTATCCAAAAGGAGACTGGAGACTCTAATTAATATCAAAGATTTAAATGAGGCCGTCTTGTTTAACCTTCGAAACTCCTCTCAGAATTACAATGTAGCAGTAAATCTTTCAAATAAGATAATATATACCTATATGGGGACTCTTAAGGCAAATTTAGGTAATGCTAATTATTGTAGCGCTGGACAATTATCGCCTCTTTTAAATGACCCTTATTATAAGACTATAGGCATTGGCTCAAGGATTTTCTTAGGTGGGGGTGAAGGTTATATAGTCTGGCAGGGAACCCAGCATAATCCTAATGTGCCAAGAACCAAATATGGTATCCCTAAGGAATCGGCTGGGACCATCGCTGTCATTGGCGATTTGAAAAAGATGAGTCCGAGATATCTTGTGGGAACATCAATCTTAGGATATGGTGTTTCCTTGACAGTAGGTATAGGCATACCTATTCCTATTTTGAATGAAGAGATCTGCCGTTATACAGCCGTTAGAGACGAAGAGATTTATACCCAGATTGTCGACTACTCAAGTGATTATCCGAAAGGGATAAAGAAGAGCCTCGGAGAGGTAAATTATGCTCAGTTGAAGAGCGGCAAGATTAAAATTAAAGGTAAAGATGTGCCCACATCTGGTTTAAGTAGTTATAAAAGAGCAAAAGAAATAGCCTCTCATCTAAAAGACTTGATTAAAAGAGGTAAATTTTTATTAACTGAACCAGTGGCTAGAATTCCAGGTTCAGAGCAGAATATAAGATTGAAGACTTTGAAGGAAAGACCGATAAAATAGTGAATAGTTAGACAATAAAGGGATTTTAAGGAGGTAACTGGCAATTAAGGAGTAATTAATAATGGATGAAGGATTAGGTATAGAGAAAAAGGTAAGAGAGGTTCTGGAGACTATGCGTCCTGCCTTACAGCAGCATGGTGGCGATGTAGAACTAGTAGAGGTTACTGATGATAAGGTGGTTAAAGTCAGACTTAAGGGCGCATGTAGTGGATGCTTAATGTCTTGCTTAACCCTTAAGATAGGTATAGAGGAGAGTTTAAAGTCAAAGATTCCTGAGATTAAGTCTGTTGAAGCTGTTTAGATAGTGAAAGTTCAAACCGATATCTTCTTGATGGGATTAATCTTGGGATGGGGGCCGTGTTTTACGCATTGCGCTTTGATATTACTTCCTTATATCGCTGGCATTCATAAAGGCTGGAGAGAATCTCTAAAAGCAACTCTAATCTTTTCCCTTGCAAAGATTATCCCTTATATAATATTGAGTCTTATTGCAGCCAGCCTGGGTAATTTGATGGTTAGATGTTATTATGAAAGCAGTCTATCTATAATTGTTTTCTTGATAATTAGTCTGTTGCTAATTATATCTGGTCTTTTTTTGATGGTCGGGGGGACTTCTAAGTTTTCATTCTGCGATAAGGTGAAAGATAAATTCCTCGTCCGTAAACGGAAAGGTTTAATCTTACTCGGACTTTTGGTTGGTTTTAGTCCCTGCATACCATTATTCGGTGTCTTAGCCTATATTGCATATGAATCCAAGACTATCTTAGATGGACTTATCCTGGGGAGTTGTTTTGCTTTGGGTAATCTGCTTTCTCCTTTGATATTATTAGGTGTTTTGGCAGGCGGGATGTTATCTTTTGCTTTGAGAAAACCCATAGTTAATAAAATAATTAATATAATTTTGGGTAGTTTTTTAATCTATTTTGGGATAAGAATCTTAGTAGGATTAAGTGTTTTTTAAAATGAGAAGGATTACAGGAATAAATAAAATAACCTTTTTTATTGGACTCTTCTTTCTTAGTTTGTTTATCGGGGTATTAGCATTTAATTTTAAGGTTCTATCTAAAGATAGAACCCAGGCTATAACTCAGGCTACTCCTTTAGCCAAAGAGGTCAAACCTCATCCTGCAAGATTCTGGGAGAGATTAGAAAATAATAAGGTTCAGTGTCATCTTTGCCCTAATGAGTGTATCTTATCTGTTGGTGAGCGCGGAAGATGTAGGGTTAGAGAAAATCAAGGAGGCAGGCTGGTTACATTAGTCTATGGTTTACCTTGCGCTATCCATGTTGACCCTATTGAGAAAAAACCCTTATTCCATGTTCTACCTGCATCAAGGGCGTTTTCAATAGCTACTGCTGGATGTAATCTAAGATGTAAATTCTGCCAGAACTGGCAGATAGCCCAAAATCCGCCGGAGATGACTGTTAATTTTGACTTACCGCCGAAGAAGATAGTTCAGATGGCTAAAGAGAAAAATTGTCCTGTTATTGCCTTTACCTATACAGAACCTACGGTATTTTATGAATATATGTATGATGTAGCAGTGGAGGCTAAACTTGCCGGGATAAAGACTGTTATGCATTCAGCCGGCTTCATAAATACTGAACCCCTAAGGCAACTCTGTCCATATTTAGATGCGGCTAATATAGACCTGAAGGGATTTACTGATGAGTATTATCGCAAGATGAGTCAGGGCCGACTTGATGTAGTTTTAAGAACCTTGAAGATTTTAAAGGAAGAAGGAGTGCATTTAGAGATAACCAATTTAATAGTACCTACTAAGAATGATGACCCCAAGACCATAAGAAAGATGTGCCGCTGGATTAAAGAAAATCTGGGAGAGGATACTCCTATCCATTTTTCTCGATTCTGGCCTATGTATAGATTGCAGAATCTACCTCCTACCCCTATCAAGACTTTAGAGCAGGCAAGGACTATCGCCTTATCAGAGGGGCTGCAATATGTCTATATCGGCAATGTCCCGGGGCATGAAGCCGAGAATACTTATTGCCCTAAGTGTCATAGATTGCTTATTAGAAGGATTGGTTATCATATACTTGAGAATAACATCAGAGATGGTAGGTGTAAATTCTGTGGCTATAAGATACCCGGCATCTGGAAGTAACTATTATGAAGAGAGATAAGTGCGTTATTGTAGGTTTAAGCGGCGGTATAGATTCAGCAGTTGCCTCTTTTATTTTAAAAGAGAAAGGTTATGAGGTAATAGGTGTTTTTTTTAAAATTTTACCTGATGAGAAAGAGGATAATCTTAGATTTAAGGTTGATGAAAGCACCATCGAATCTATCAGGCAAATAGCCGAGACATTAGAGATAAAGTATAAGATAGTAGATTTAAAGGAATATTTTAAAAGACAGATAATCGATTATTTTTGTAGACAATACAAAGAAGGCAAGACGCCTAATCCGTGTATCAGATGTAACCGTTTGATAAAATTCAATTTTCTATTACAGATTGCCAGCAACTTAAAGGCTCATTTTATTGCTACAGGTCACTATGCTAAAGTAGACTATGATAAGAATAAGAAGAGATTTATCTTAAAGAAAGCAAAGGACAAAGGAAAAGACCAGTCATATTTTCTTTATAATTTAAGGCAGGAATATTTAAAAAGGGTGATATTTCCTTTAGGGGATTTAACAAAAGAAGAGGTGAAAAGGATTGCAAAGGAAGCAGGTCTTTTTCC
>CAZQVU010000086.1:0-5180 GCA_964596885.1 uncultured Planctomycetia bacterium | reverse complement strand
TTATTTTCTATTATAGTAGCAACTACTTAATCTGAAGTCTGTAAATCTTTAAACTTAAATTATCTTCGTAAAATATCCCAGAATAAAAGCAAATTTTTTCCTTGACAGGATAATATCCAATTTGATATACTTTTAACCACTAATATGCGTTTTTGAATACTTGTAATTAAAATGATTTTTAAAAAATTTTTAAAATAAAGCAGTCTTAGATATGTCAAAGAAACAGAGAACGTTAAGTAAACAAGCAAAATCTGAATTCCTCAGACCTAAAGAGGCAGGCCGTTTGTTAAACCTAAGTTTATCTACAATAAAGAAATATATCTATTCTGGAAAACTAAAATCCTACAAAACTCCAGGTGGACACCATCGGATAAAAAAAGAGGATTTAATGAGTATTCTTAAGTAAAAAAAGTTACTTGTTTTTCTAATATTTGTTCTTTTTTAGTCTAATGTCTATAGTCTGCTTTTATTAAGACTATATTCTTTACCCTGTATCCTATCAAACTATCTACGGCTTGAGGTGTATAGACTCGCTGTAGATAAAAAGAGGTGAAAATTATATTCTTTTTAAAACAGAAACCAGCAAAAGAGATTGTTGAAAAAGTCCAGTAATTCTGCAATCTGTTTTTTAATCTCTGTAATCAGACCTGCCCGCCGGACATTCTGTCTCATGGCTGGGGGCACTGGTGTATTTTTCAGTAACCTCCAAAAGAAGTCTTGACAGGGAAAGATGGATGATATAGAATATGTGTAATGCACTGCACAAAAAGTGCAATTTTTGTGCAGTGGAAGGTGAAAAATATGGAAAAGCATATAATTAAACAAATATTATTAGAGCAAAAAGAAGAGATTGGTGAACTTTTTACCAGCAGACTTATTGATAGGGAGATTATGCTCCGAGCAAAGGAGGCATTTAACTCAGATTTGATAAAGATAGTTATGGGAGTAAGAAGATGCGGAAAATCTACCTTAAGCCACCAACTCCTGAAAGACAAGTTTTATGGTTATGTAAATTTTGATGATGAAAGACTGATGGGGATAAATTCTAATGACCTTAACGATTTTCTTGAAGTTTTAGAAGAGATAAATCCAGGTGTTAAATATCTATTACTGGATGAAATTCAAAATGTAGAAGGGTGGGAGTTATTTGTTAATCGCTTAAAGAGAAAAGGATACAATGTTGCTATTACCGGCAGTAATTCCAGACTTTTAAGCAAGGAATTGGCTACTCATCTAACAGGAAGATATTTTAATCTTGAATTGTCCCCTTTTTCTTTTAAGGAATTCTTGATATTTAAAGATATTGCTATATCAAAAGATGATTTCTATAGCACAAAGAAGAGGGCGAATCTTAAAAGATTTCTTGGAGAATACTTAGAGATAGGTGGTATGCCTGAAATATTTAGATTAAAAGATAAGAGAAGTTATTTGCGAGAATTGTTCAATAAGATAATTTCACAGGATGTTATATATAGATATAATGTCAAATATATAAAAACCCTAAAAGAGATAGGCTTATATGCTGTTTCTAATTTTTCATCCCCCTTTACCTATCATAAGATAAAAAACACTTTTGAAATAAAAAGTGTCCATACTATCAAAAATTATCTAAATTATTTAGAGGAAGCATATCTGATTTTTCAGGTTAATCCATTCTCTTTCAAACTAAAAGAACAGATTAAACAAGCCAGAAAGATGTATTGTATAGATACTGGTTTTATAAATTCATTTGCTCCTAAAACTACCCTTGATTATGGGAAATTAATGGAGAATGTCGTATTTATAGAACTTATACGTAGAGGTAAAACCGCACCTGCCGGCGGGCAGGAGGTATATTTTTACTCTCAACCTGATTATGAGGTAGATTTTTTAATAAAAGAAGGTTTAAGCATAAGACAGTTAATCCAGGTGTGTTTTTCAATACAAGATGAGGATACAAAAAAAAGAGAGGTAAAATCATTATTAAAAGCCTCTGATAAACTAAAATGTAATAATCTGCTTCTTATAACCTGGGATGAAGAAGGGGAAAAGTTAGTGAATTCTAAAAAGATAAGATTTATTCCGCTATGGAAATGGCTTCTGGAATAGATGTAGTTTTTGTCTTTGCAAACTATCTACGGCTTGAGGTGTATAGACTCGCTGTAGATAAAAAGAGGTGAAAAGAAGTTTATATTTTGATGTTGTGTTTAACCCATAAACCTTAATCCTAATACGATGGAGGTTATTGTGAAAGGAATTAAATTAGTAATTTTGGGCTCTTTTTTAAGTTTGATTATTACAGGTTGCACCGCGTCTGGCATAAAGACAATTAAGAATCCAGAACCTGGTGCGATTTTTAAAGAAGCCGGCTTTGAGCCAGCAGGTGATATTACAGAAGAATATACCTTAGGCCCTGCTGATGTAATTGAAGTGAGAGTCTGGGGTTACGAAGACCTAAAACAGACTATTGCTATTCCTCCTAATGGCGTGGCTACAGTCTATCCCATAGGTAAAATTGAGGCATCTGGTCTCACCCCTACTGAATTACAGGAAAAGATTGCCGAGCGTCTATCTAAGTTTGTAAAAGAGATACCATCGGTTACGGTTACAGTTATTGAATATAATTATTATCGTATATATGTCCTCGGGGCTGTAAATAAACCGGGACTTTACCCATTTAAAGGCAGGATGACCGCCCTGGAGGCAATAACCATAGCCGGAAACTATAAAGACAACGCCGTAATACGCAGGGTACAGGTCGTTCGGGTTGATAAGGATGACCCTACTGTAGCCAAAGTCATAACCATTAATCTAGCCAGAGTCATCCATAAAGGTGATGTTTCACAGGACATAAAATTAAAACCCAATGATATCGTCTTTGTGCCGTCATCTGTTATGTCTAATATAAACAAGATTATCAATGAATTTATGCCCTCTGTTCAAACTATTTTTTATGTAGATAGTTTAATAAATGATTAAATTTTAAAACCTTCTAACTTTCAAACTTTAAAAACTTAAATAATGGAGCCAATTATGGAGAAAAGGCTAAAAGGTTCTCAGAAAGAACAAGAACAAGTATCAACCTCAGATTATCTAAAGACCATCCACAGGGTATTAATTAAACGCCTGCCCCTCTTGATTTCATTAATTGTGGGATGTAGTTTAGTTGCTCTAATTACCTCATATATTATGACTCCTGTCTATGAGGCATTCACCTCTCTACGTATCCAGAAACAATCTATGTTTTTGCAGGATAACGCTACCCCCACTGTTATAGGTAGTGAGTCTCTTAAGGCAGAGGCTATGTGGCTTAAGTCGCGTCCTATCTTAGAAGAGGTAATGGATACCTTAGCCATTGGAGCAGAAGCCAGAACACAAAAAGAATACTTAAAAATTCAGGAGAGATTAAAAGAGAATATAAAAGTTGAGATTGTTGAGGATTCACCTGTCTTAAAGATAACTGTGCGGTGGTATAGTCCAGATATGGCAAAGGATATTGCTAATACCTTAGCCGATGTCTTTATAGAAAAATATACCTCCTTTACTCAAGGGAAGGCAAAAGAGACGACTTCATTTATAAAAGAACAACTTGAATTAACTAAACTTAACCTGAAGCGCGCCCAAGATAAGGTAAGTCGTTTCCAGAAAGAAGAAGGCACTTTATCACTAACTCAAAAGATTCAATCGCTTAATAGTCAACTTACTCAACTTGAAACTAAAAAGGCTCAAGTAGATATGGAGTTAGAACTTGCTAAGATGAAACACGAAAGACTCAAAAATCAACTCAATCTAAAAGATGAAGATCTATCTAAATTAAGTTCAAAATATTCCAGTATTTCAACTACTAATATATTAAATAATGATTTAATCCAATCTTTAAGAGCCAGGATTGCTCAGTTAGAATCTGAAATAGTCTCATTATCTACCCTTTATACAGATGAATACCCGCCTCTCATTCAGAAAAAAGAGGAGTTGAAAAATGCCAAAGATAAACTAAATAAGATTCTATCTAATTTAGTAGAAGGCATTGATATAACTGATAAAGACCCCTTATATCAAGACCAGGTTTTGGAGTTAGTAAATACTCAAATACAGATTGATACCCTTAAAAAACAGGATGAATCATTAGAGCTCTTGATAGCAGATACAAAAAAACAAATAAACTTCCTGCCAGAAAAACAGGTTAAATATACCAATATAGTGCGTGAGGCAAATGTAAACGAGGAATTATATAACCTCTTATTAACCAAACTTCAAGAAGCAAAGATTAGAGAGCGCGCCAATGAGTGGGATATCAGGGTATTTGACAGGGCTTATCGCCCAGTTGAACCCATAAAACCAAGACCCATTGCCAATACCATCTTTGGTGGCATATTAGGTCTTTTATTAGGTATAGGAATTTCAATGATGATTGAATACTTTGATGATTCATTCAGGACTATATCCGATGTTGAAAGTTATCTCAATTTACCAGTTTTGGCAGCAATTCCTAAGTTTAAACATAGAGGGAGGAAAAAAGGAGAAAAAAGTTGAACACTAAGAAGAGATTAAAAACTATAATCTGTTGTCTGAAGAGGGATTTTTGATATTGTGATATAAATGTATTACAATTGTAATATAAAAAGGATACAAAATTATGGATATTATAAACATATTTAAATCAAAAACGCGTAAGGAATTATTTAGACTTTACTTTACTAATCCCGATAGCAATTACTATCTTAGAGAATTAGAACGCCTTCTTAATATACCTGTTAGTATGATTCGCAGAGAACTCCTTCGCCTTGAAAAAGAAGGAGTATTTATATCCACAAAGAAAGGTAATCTCCTCTACTATTATTTAAATAAATCCTATCCCTTATTTATTCGAAGAATTAAAAAGTATTGTTTTTAAAACTATAGGTGTAAAGGGACTACTAAGAAAAATCTTTAAGAATTTAAAAGGCGTAGAAGTTGCTTTTATATATGGCTCTTTTGCTAAAAATGAGGAGAAAAATACAAGCGATATCGATTTGTTTATTATTGGTAAGATTGATGAAGACAGATTGATATCAGAGTTAGGGAAAATAGAGAAAATTTTAAACCGAGAAATCAATTATAGTTTATATACAAGAGATGACTTTGCTAAGAAAAGACGGCAGAAGGATTCCTTTATATTAGATTTAATTGATAGCCCGAAAGTATTTTTAATAGGAGACAGA
>CAZQVU010000085.1:0-5222 GCA_964596885.1 uncultured Planctomycetia bacterium | reverse complement strand
AACAATAGCAGGGTGAAGATTGAAAGATTCCTTTGAATTAAGCCATTCAATAAAACTTCTCATCAACCCTGGAATCTTTTCCGGTGAATGATGTTACAATGCATAAATATTATTTTTTGTAGCGGACTCTCTGCTAAAAATAAGGTTCTGGAAAGGAGGCTGCTATTATGAAAGATATCCAAAGATATAGAATCATCAAAATCCTTGAAAAAAGCTTAAGGCTATATTTCACCTTCTGAGACTGAAGAAAAAGTCAAGGAGTATGGTCTTAAAGATAGAGGTGGGCTTTCTGCCAAAACTATCCTTAGATAGCAGGGTAAGTTCAAACACACAACCTATGTTTACACTTAAACCAATCCGCGCTCTTAGACCAGACTAAACTTACTTTAATCTAAAAACAACTGCTACTTCCATCTTAAGACGAGAGCAATTAAATTCTTTTGGTATCGGCAGGAATGGTGAGGCTCTTTTTACTGTAGAAAGAGCCTCATTATCAAGGATATCAAAGCCGGATGATTGGACAATTTCAATATCTCTAGCATTACCGTCAGACAAAAGTGTAAATGCAAGATAAACACTCCCCTCAAATCCTTGTTTCTTTGCCCAGGAAGGGTATCTGCGGCAGGATTCAATTTTTTGTTTTACCATATCCTGATAGCGAAGCATTGCCTCATCCTGAGGATTTATAACCTTGATATTTTCCTGAGAGGTATTTTTAGGAGATTCTTCTTTTTCTTCCTGAAGTTTAAAATCCTGCTGAATTTGTTCTTGAGGTTTTGTTTCTTTTTCTATCTCTTCTTTTTGAGGTTGAGATTTTGACTCGGGTTCGGATTCTGGCTCTGGCGGTTTCTTTTTCTTTACTATCTCCTTTAATTTTTTCTCCTCACCCATCACATCTATCTTGGGCAAAAGAGGAGGCTTTTCTATTTCAATCCTAACATTAATCTCCTCATCTTTCTTTGTCTGCGGTTTAGTTAAATTAAATCCGGGCATTCCTAAAAAAAGAGTGTGGGCTAATAAAGAAAAGATAAAAGTGACTTTTATTAAATTCTCATCAGAAATATTTCTCATCTAATTGACTCTGTGGCTGAAGTAATAGAATCAACATCTTTATTATGTAAGGGCTTATCCGACAGTTTATCTCTTATTTGAGTAGATATCACCAAGCCTTCTGCTTTTGCTTGCTTTGCTATATCCATTACCCTCACTGCTAAACCAAGGTTTATCTTCTCATCAGCCTTTAAGACTACGGTCTTTTTTTGAGTTGTTTCTAGTTTCTCTTCCAGAGCATCCTTTAATTCCTTAATGCTTATCTTTCTGTCATTAAGATATATCTCATTCCCTTCAGTTATAAATACAATAATATTTTCTTCTTCTTGGGGTTTAGAGGCTTTTGCTTTGGGTAAAGTTATCTTTATTCCTGGCTGCATTATGAAGTTTGCCGTGAGCATAAAAAAGACCAAAAGAAGTAGCACTATATCTATTAAAGGAGCAATATCTAAGTGTATTCTTATTCTTTTTCCTCGTTCAAACTCCATACTCTCCTCCATAGTGCACCAGCTACCAGTGCACCAGTACTTTCCTACTGGTGCTCTGGTGCCCTGGTGCACTGGTGCTCTATTATCCTGGTACTCAGGTGCTCTAAGAGTTCCTCTGCTGCATCCTTCATCTGATGAGAAAAACTGTCCACTCTTCCTTCAAAATAATGGTAAAAAATTATCGCCGGGATTGCTATTGATAATCCTGCTGCTGTGGTAATAAGTGCCTCCCAGATTCCTCCGGCTAAAACTGAAGCATCTACTTTTCCTCCCAACTCCTGAATCTTCATAAAGCATTTAATCATTCCTGTAACTGTACCTAAAAGACCTAAAAGGGGTGATATATGAGCAATAATCCCTAAACCTCTCAAATTCTTCTCCAGTTTTCTTAACTCCCTTGAACCAGCCCTTGAAATTATCTTTTCTTTCTCAGGATAAGCCCTTCTGTAGATATGAATGCCTACTGCCAAAATATGTGCTATAGGACCTCGTGTCTCCTTACATAACTTTTGTGCCTCATCTAAGTTACCTTCAAGTAACAATCTCTTTACCTGAGCAGTTAAATTACCTACATTGGTCCTTATCCGGTAAAAGCACCACAGCCTTTCCAGAATAATAGCAGAAACTATCACTGAACATAAAAGAATTGGCCACATTAAGAGGCCGCCTTTTAAGAAGAATTCAAGCATAAACCAACCTCCCTTTCCCTCGACATCAAAGATGTCAAGGGTTACTTTCGAGATCACTGAAAAATGCACCAGTACCCCACACCTATCATAAAAGAGAATCTTCGGCGGCTACGTCTGATTACAAGATTAAAAACAGATTATAGAGTTGCTCGCCTTTTTCAGTAATCTCCTTTTTGTCAAAGTAGTTTATCTCTATCCTAAAATCTTACTGACATTTCACTAAAGAAGTAACGCGGCATACCCGGATAGTAATAGTTGCTCGTACCAGAGGTATAAGCCTTCGCAGCATATTTCTTATCAAAGATGTTATTGCAACCCACTGACCATTCAATTTCACTTTTACCAAAATCTTTTCTGTAGCCTAATTTGGCATCAGCAACAAAATATCCAGAGTATGTCCTCTCATTCATATCATCCATATACCATTTTCCTATTCTTCTTCCTACAAAAGAAGCAAAGAAACCACAAGGATGTGTATAATCCAAACCTAAAGAAACCTTCCATTTGGGAACCTTGTGAAGATATTTACCTTCAATAGAGGTTTTGGATGGATTTTTCTTTACCTCAGCGCGGGTATAATCAGCATTTAAGTTAGCAACCAGTCCTTCCATTATGCGATAAGCAACTGCACCTTCAATCCCTTTATGTTCGGTCTCGCCAATGTTTTCGTATTGGTCTTTAGTCTCATTTAAAATAATCAAATCCTCGACTTCACTTATGTAAAAGGATAAACTGGCTGCTAAACTCGGCAGATTATACTTTGTCCCTATCTCATAAGTAGTTGCTTTCTCAGGATTGAGATTAGAATTAGCATAACTGCTAACATACAACTTATATGGATCAGGAATCTTAAACGCCCTTCCTATGGAGCCATAAACATTCCAATTTTCATTCAGTTTATAGATAAGGCTGCCTTTGGGACTCCAACCATCTACATCCGTTTTTCCAGCAATATCAGTTTTAATTGTTCCTTTAGAATTATATTTCCAGCCACTGTTATCAAATTCAGCCTTATCCCAGCGCAACCCTAAAATTGCTTCCAACGACTCAAATATCTTGCAGGTATCCTGGGCATAGAGACCATATTTTTCTATATCAGTTGAGGTATTGCGTCGGTATTTTAAAGATGTCCAATCTGGCTGGTAACAGGAATCTTTATATACCACATCCTGAGTAATATCACTAAACTCTAAATCTGTCCCAAAAATAAGTGAATGCGAACCAAGGCTAAGTTCATAAAGTAAACCGCCTCCTTTAGCATCAGTATCAGTAAAATAAAATAGACTCGGACCATGGAATATCTCATAGTCCTTGGCATAGTTATAAAAGTTCGCCTTAAGCCGCTGAGATTCACCTATGCCTTTTTTAAATACCAGCCTCTGATAATCCACATCGTAATCTCCATAGGTGTATTTGTAATATGTTTGATAAGGGGTGGTTAAATCATTAGCATCCCACATCGCCTGAGATATTTTACCTGCACACTCTTGGTATTTATCACTACTTGAAAGAGTTAAACCTACATTAGCCTCCCAATCTTTAATATCCTTATTTACCTCTAACCAATAGTTCTCAATATCATAAGAAGAATTATATCTCCAGCCATCTGCTTCCCTGGACTCAAAAGATGCAGCAAAACTTAAATCCTCGGTCCAACCTTCCTTTCCCATAATCTGCCCGTAGAAAGAATGGTGTTTTATCCCGTATTCGCCAAACTTGGTAGCAATTTGAGCCACTGGTTCTTCAGATGGCTTTTTGGTGATAATATTAATAGTTCCGCCAACAGCATTTCCACCCCAGAGAGCAGAACCAGGACCCATTACCACCTCGATTCTTTCTACATTACTTAAAGGAATCATATCCCAATAGACCTTTCCTGTATCCGGGCTTACCTGAGGCATTCCATCCACTAAAACCAAGGTATAACCATAGGAATGGCCAGCATGATAGTGACCACGCAAGACAATATCCGCATCAACTCCACTACCATATTTGTCATAAACCGCCACCCCGGGTATTCCTTTTAAAGCCTCTGCTACTGTGCTGGCGCCAGATTTCTCAATATCTTCAGAGGTAATTACTGTAACTGCTGCTGGGGTATCCTTGGCTAACCTTTCCTGTTTTGTTGCTGTAACTACCACCTCACCTAATTTTAAAGCCTCCTCTTGAGCAAAACTTAATCCTGAAAAACCAACTATTCCTGCAATTAAACCTGTAAGTGCTAACCAGACAAATCTAAAGTTCCTCATTACTCTTCCTCCTTTGTAATTTTTTGCCTCCGGTTGTCCGGTCAGCCCATATTTTAGTACACCAGGGCACCAGGCACCAGTGCACCAGTTACCCATTATTCTTCTACTGGTGCGCTGGTGTCCTCGTGTTCTAACGCTCTATTGTGCTGGTACGCCAGTGCACTCTCTGTATGGCTCTGCCTATGCAGTTGCCTATTTCCTTAAAAATAACTTTAAAACACACCACCTCCTTCTCAATTAAAATCTGAGTAAAACTTATAAACATATATCCCTAAACGGGCAGTTAGCGCACATATCAGGTGAAAAATTTTCCTTTGCAATCGTACCTCTTGATTTCAATTCTAATCTAAGACATAAAACCTTCTTTTTATTTTTTACTTCAGAAGCTATTTTATTCTCTTCAATCTTCCCCTTATTACTTGTGAAAACCTGCCTGGCATAAGCAGGTAAAGCAACAAAATTGAGCAGGTTTAATCCCAAAAAGACAAATCTAAATAAACTTAAAAGAAATCGCATCACTCACCTCCCAATTAAATTTAACCCATATTTCTTAAAAATCTTTCTCCCTTTCTTAGAGAAGACGAAGTCAATATATTTTTTTGCCAACTCCTTTTGCTTGGAATAACTAACTACCCCAATACTAAAAGTGGTAGAACCTGAAGGGATATATTTTGAAGCAATAGGAACTACATCCACTTTATCCTTTACCTCTGGCAGATGAGTAAAAATCTCATCTACAATACAGG
>CAZQVU010000084.1:0-5228 GCA_964596885.1 uncultured Planctomycetia bacterium | reverse complement strand
TTTAATCTTCTCCATAAGTTCAGTTACGGTAATACCAGAAGGTTCTTTTTCTCTTACTCCTTTTTCAAAACCTCCTACACTACTACCAACTGGTATTACCGGTTGCGGTGCTTTCTTTTCGTCTGCCTCTGTCAAGATACAGTTAAAAGTAAAAATTAAAAAAATAATGATCGTTGCTACACTTACTCTTTTCATCTTTAAGATTTCCTCCTTTTATTTAGTGGTTCTTTCGCAAGAACTTTAATCATTTGGTTCTAAATATAATTCTATGGCTTCGCGTATATTGACTAATGCCACCCTTTGGTATTGCCCACAGTCTGGCACAACTGGAACTATAGCATTATATCCGCCTTCATCGCTTTTTCCTATTATCACTTTAAGTCATAATATACCTCCACTATCAGTATAACATAAAATTTATCTCATTTCATTATTGACCTAATACCGGTATCAGCCGTTTGTTTTATGCCCTTATGTCAAATGTGGAGACCTGACCCCTTACCTTACATAAAAACTATCCCTTAACCTTATATCTCTTGACGATGAACCAATAAGAACTTCGAATTCACCAGGTTCAATCACCCACCTTTTTTTCTCAGGATTATAATAATGCAAAGAATTCTTATCTATTCCAAATTCTACTGTTCTCTTCTCACCTGGCTTTAATTCAATTTTCTTAAAGGCCTTTAATTCCTTTGGAGGTCTTGGCAGGCTTGATTTAACATCATGTATATAAAGTTGACATACCTCCTTGCCTGCTACTTCACCTATATTTTCTATATCAAAGCTTACTTTAACAGGTGCTGGACTTAAATCTTTCTGTGTATTAATCCTTAGATTACTATATCTAAATGTAGTATAAGAAAGACCGTGGCCAAAGCAAAATAAAGGTTCAATATTATTTTTATCAAAATGCCGATATCCTACAAATATCCCTTCAGCATAGAAGACTTTACCATCTTTGCCAGGATAATTTCTGAAGGAAGCTGAATCTTGTATCTTTTTAGGGAAAGTAACGGGAAGTTTTCCTGAAGGATTCACATCTCCGAAGAGAATATCTGCAATGGCATTTCCACCTTCCTGTCCTGGATACCAGGCCTCAATAACTGCTGGTACTTTATCTATCCAACTCCTCATATCAATGGGTGTACCATTAATTAATACTACAACAGTATCCTTATTTACTTTTATTATTTCATTAATCAGTTCATCTTGACCGAAAGGCAATTTAATATCTCTTTTATCTAAGCCTTCTCCCTCAATCATAGGTGACAATCCTACACAAACTACAGCCACATCAGAACTCTTAGCAACTTCGATAGCATCTTTTAGTAGATTGTTTGCTGGAAATACCCAGCCGAATTTCATCATGGCTCCACCCTGTCTTTCATAAAACTCAATCCGCAAATCATAAACTTTGTCTTTTTCTAGATAGACACTTTGCTTTCTTGTCTCAGGTCCATGATCCCACCAATTATTGACTAAAATCTTACCATCTAAATAAACCCTGCTTCCATCATCACTGGTTGTACCTATTTGATAGATGCCGGATTCTTTAACCTTCATCTTTCCTGTCCATCTTACAGAAAAATACTCATTTTTAATCTGTGGAGCAGGCGAACTACTACCCCAGTCAAAATCGATTCTCTTATCAACTCTTGTTAATACAGGCTCTCCACTTAAATTTATATTATTAAAATATTCACCTTTTAATCCATGTATGGCCTCTGATGGTTTACCTACAAATAACACCTCCTCTGGTATAGTAAATAAATCTTCTGGCATAAAACACCCTGGAGCATAATTAACCTGAATCTTGCCATTGTATTTATTTTTAAGACCCTCAAGAGGACTTATTGAATAAAATGGGTCTACGACTGAACTTCCTCCTCCTCCAAGACGAGCCTTATCGGCATTAGGTCCGATAAGGGCAATAGATTTAATTTTATCTTTATTTAAAGGGAGAAGATTGTTTTCATTCTTTAAAAGAACAATGCTTTCTGAGGCTACTCTATAAGCTAATTCTTTATGCTCTTGTGTATTTAAGGCTCCTTTGTATTTTGAATTTATATTATCAAAAAGACCCAGTTTAAACTTCACCCTTAAAATTCTTCTTACCTTATCATCTATCACCTCTTCTCTAACTTGGCCATCTTTTAAAGCCTGTTTTAGACTCTCATCAAAAAATTCTCCTGGTCCAGGCATCTCTAAATCTAACCCTGCATTGGCTGACTTAACTACTGAATGGGTTGCGCCCCAATCAGAAACCACTAGCCCTTTAAATCCCCATTCATCTTTTAAGATATCTTTTAGCAAATGCCTATTTGCGCTGCAATAATCGCCATTGACTTTGTTATAAGCTGCCATAACAGCATAAGCACCACCCTCTTTGACAGCCGCTTTAAAACCAGGCAAATAAATCTCGCGTAGAGTCCTCTCATCAATCTCTACACTAATATTAAATCTATCCCATTCTTGATTATTGCAAACAAAATGCTTAACTGCTGTTCCAATATGTTGACTTTGTACACCTTTTACATAAGCCGAAGTTATCTGAGATACAAGATAAGGATCCTCACTGAAACTCTCAAAGTTTCTTCCACCACATGGCGTTCTGTGAATATTAATGCAAGGACCAAGAAGTAGATTTACTCCTTTTGCTCTTGCCTCTTCAGCTAAAGCAACACCTACTTCATTTATAAGTTCTGGATTCCAGGTTGAGGCCAAAGATACACCTGTTGGAAAACAGGTTGCCTTACCTCGCCTTATACCGTGAGGACCGTCTGCCATCTTTAAGGCTGGAATACCGAGGCGGCTATTCTCTCTTGTCTCCATATAGGTTTTGCCAGAAAGTTGAGCAATCTTTTCATCAAGTGTCATTCTGGACAATAAATCTTCAATCCTCTCCTCAATAGGCAAGTTAGGATTTTTATATAACGGATTACCCATATTCTCTCCTTTAGTAGGATTCAAAGTAAACATCAATACAAAACTAACGACCAACACATAATTTAATATCTTCATTTTTTACCTCTTAAGTGAACACTTGGATAAATCCTTTAGGAATCTTAATTGGACATCTCTCCGTAAAACAGGTAGTACCTATAAATATACATTATTCCCAGATACCCGTAAGTTTTAACACCTTTTCAATCAAGTCACCGCTAATATTTAATGCTCTTCTCATGCAGTAACTCTTTTATTTTATATGCATATTAGTATGTATCAAAATATGCATATGTGTCAAGTTTTTTATACGAGACTGTTGTAGAGAATACAACACTATTTTCCAACCGACTTCATTTTATATCCTTGTGAGCAAAGGACAACAACAGGAAAAACTTAAGGAAGGGTTCCGGTATGCTTTCTTAAACTGTATTCTACATAGCCAGCCAATATTTCCTGAACTTTAACAGGCGGAGGAACCACAAAATAATGGGAGATGATAGCGTGGGCTACTTCATGAGCCAGAACTCCCAGGGTTAACTCAGCCAAAGATATATATATAGCATTTTCCTGGTGCAGATAGAAACCTACTTCATTAAAATCTTTCAGAAAATATCTTCCTGCCACTTTGGAAACATAACTTTTATCAGGAAAGATGTAAATTTTGCCATGATAGCTGTAGATATGGATATCCAGAATATCAGAAACCTCTAAATAAAGAGCATCTAAGGTATCTGCCAGCAATGCCTTTAAGTCCTGGTCGTCATTTTTTGAGATAACCCCTATATGCAGAAAGTAATTAAAATTTACTTTTTCCAGCAAGGAGATAATGTCTAAATTTTTAGAACCATAGATAGAGAAATATTTCCCTTCAGCGACGAGATGCAGGTTTTCCTCCTGGGCAAAGACAAAAGAAGAGATGATAATAAAGAAGGTTGTGGCAAGAAATATCTTTTTCATTAAACCCTGAAGTTATTCAGTTCCTTTTCTACTTCTGTTAAAATTGCAGAAAGCCTTTCTTTGTTTTCGCCTGATAAATTATTCTCTATGTATTTTCTGAATTCACTGCATTTTTCTTTCAGGTGCAGATGCTTATCCTTTAATGAATTACACATCTGTTTAAGTGCCTGTGAAAATTCCTGGAGTTGATCACTCCCCCTTATATTAAAATCTCTCTTAAAATCTCCTTGACCCAAAGCCTCTATTTCCCTCTTTAACCGATAAAGAGGTCCTGAGATTTTATGGGAAGTAAATAAGGTGACAATTATTACCGCCAATGAGGAAAATACCAGAACCAAAAGAACCGTTTCAAGTATTATGGGCAAGATAAAATCTGTAGTCTTTTTGACCATAACTTTGGTATTTTCTATAGCCACAGTGGTTGAATCCCGGGAAAAAAACAATAAAAGCCCGATTATCAACAAAGAGGATATAATTACAATAGTGCAGAATTTTAAGATAAATTTTATTTGAAAACTCCTATCAATAAAAATATTCTTCCTTTTATATCTTTTCCCCATCATTATCTCCTATCTTTCAGTTATGTTCAAAGCCTTATAATCTACATCTATCCTGGTTTTTTTCTTTAAGGAATCTATCCAGTCCTGCAATGCCTGCTTTTGCTTCTGGTGAAAGAGAAGCCACTTTATTTTATCGTGGACCTCACTCAAAGATTTACCAGAAAACTCTTCATCTTTATGCATAGAATAATAATCTCTTATCTCATCTTCCCCCACCTTTATATCCATAGATAACTCTTTCATCTTTCGGGAAAGCATAAGTTTAAGCAGAGACTGCTCCCAGAAAAGCTGAACATCTTTTAAAAATTCGGGGTCTTTATCCAGCCCTTCTCTTTCAGCTTCTTTAAGAATGAGTTTGCGAGATATGAAGGTATCTAGAAATTCCTTTCTGGCTGAGGGGTTTTCTTGAGCAGCAGAAGAAGAATTGAAGGCTTCCTCAAACTCCTGAGCGGTTACATCTATTCTACCTATCTTTATTGCCGTCTTCTCTTTATCCCTTTGCCCGCAGCCCCAAAAACTAAAGATTACCAGCATCAAAATTAAGAACTTCCTCATCTGTCATCTCCTTTTTAGAACTTACCCACACTTCTCACTTATTATACTATCCTTTACCTTCAAACTCAAAATAAAAAAGGAAGGTGGTTTACCTTCCTTATGTTTTGATAGGTAGAGGGCAATAAATCTAATATCAAATACTCTCACCCTTCTTCTCTTTTTCTTCGTCAAGATACAATAGATACGGGGATAAATCTCCTTTAAGGT
>CAZQVU010000083.1:0-5293 GCA_964596885.1 uncultured Planctomycetia bacterium | reverse complement strand
AATGCTTTAACAATGATTAGAAATGCCTGTTTACGGAGAAAGGAAAAAGTAGATATCCCGGCATCCAATATGCTTAAAGAGATAGCCAGGATTTTGAAAGAAGAAGGTTTTATAGAAAATGTTAGATTAATAGAGGATGGCAAGCAAGGATTAATAAGGTTATATTTAAAATATAATGAAGACAAGAAGTCGGTTATTACTCAAATAAAGAGGGTTTCTAAACCTGGCTTGAGGATTTATAAGGGTAAGGATGAAATACCTTCTGCTTTAGATGGATTAGGGATTACAATTTTATCTACATCTAAAGGAATTATGACTGATAAACAGGCAAAGGAAGAAGGTATTGGAGGAGAGATTATCTGTCAAGTTTGGTAAATAATAGAGAGAGAGTTATGTCCAGAGTTGGTAAAAAACCTATCCTAATACCAGATAAAGTAAGAGTCAAAGTTGAAGGCAACATTGTAACTGTCGAAGGTCCTAAAGGGAGATTGGAGCAGGAGATTCACCATCGCATAAAAGTGGAGATAGAAGATAATAAAGTCGTCGTAAAGAGATCTTCTGATTTAAAATTGGATAGATCCTTACATGGTTTGGTCAGAAGCCTTATTAATAATATGGTTATAGGAGTAACCGAGGGATATTCTAAAGAACTAGAGATACACGGCGTTGGATTTAGAGCCAAGGTAATGGGTAAGAAGTTAAATTTACAATTAGGATTTTCTCATCCAATTGATTATGAGGTCCCAGAGGGTATTACTATTGAAACTCCCAAGCCGACTGAGATTATTGTAAGAGGCATTGATAAACAGAAGGTGGCAGAAGTAGCGGCTGAGATCAGGGACTTCTATAAACCAGAGCCTTATAAAGGTAAAGGCATAAGATATAAAGGTGAATATATAAGAAGGAAAGCAGGCAAGGCCGTTGTTTAAAGGTGATTACTACTATGGGGAATATAGATAGAAGAAAGAGGCGACATAGAGGGATTCGTAAGAAGATCTTTGGTACAGATAAGAGACCACGATTGAATATCTACAGGAGTAATACGAATTTTTATGCCCAATGTATTGATGATATAAGCGGTAGGGTCATTTTAGGTTTGTCTACTCTAAGTCCTGAGTTTAAGAAGAGATACAAATACGGAGGAAATAAAGAAGCAGCTAAAATTTTAGGCAAGATGTTTGCTGAAAAAGCGATAAAAGAAAAGGATATAAAGGAATGTGTTTTTGATAGAAGCGGATATCTATATCATGGAAGAGTAAAAAACTTTGTTGAAGGTCTTAGAGAAGGGGGATTAAAGGTCTAATCAAAGGATGTTAAAAAGAAAAGAGTGTTTATGGAAGAGGTAAAGCAAGAAGAACAACAAGACTTGATTGAGAAGGTTGTTTATGTTAATAGAGTTGCCAAGGTTGTAAAGGGAGGACGTCAATTCTCCTTTAGTGCTATTGTTGTAGTTGGTGACGGAGAAACAAGAGTTGGCTGGGGTTATGGTAAAGCAAAAGAAGTAGCAGAAGCCATCAGAAAAGCATCTGTTGGTGCCAAAAAGGAGATGTTTAAAGTGCCTAAGAAGGGTAGTACTATTCCTCATCAGATAGTTGGCAAATATGGTGCAGGAAAAGTGCTCCTTAAACCAGCAAAAGAAGGGACTGGTATTATAGCCGGAGGTCCTGTAAGAGCAATTTGCGAAGCAGCCGGAATCAGGGATATCTTGACAAAATGTTTAAATTCCACCAATCCGGTCAATGTGGTGAAGGCTTGTATAGATGGATTAAAAAATCTAAAATCAAGTAATTATAGAGAGCAAATCAACAGGACTTCTAAAGAAAAGAAGGATGAGAAGCATAACCATGAAGATAAATGAATTAAAACCCCCAAGAGGTTCTCATAAGAAAAGGAAAAGGGTAGGTCGTGGTTCAGGATCAGGCAGAGGTAAAACCTCAGGCCGCGGTCATAAAGGACAGAAGTCACGAAGTGGAGCAAAGAGAAAGTTCAGTTTTGAGGGTGGCCAGATGCCTTTGGTAAGAAGACTTCCCAAGAGAGGATTTAAAAGTCCTCAACCTCAGAGTTATCAGATAGTTAATGTTGAGCAATTAAATGAATTTAGGAAGGATGAGATTGTTGAGCCCAAGAGTCTAAAAGAGAAAGGTTTAATAAAGACAACCAGAAAAAGAATCAAAATTTTAGGTGAGGGTGAATTAAAATTATCTTTGACTGTTAAAGCACATAAATTTTCTAAAAGCGCTCAAGAAAAGATAAAAAAAGCAGAAGGAAAATTTGAGATTTTGAAGTAGATGAAAGGTTTAATAAGAGTATTTAAGATTCCAGAGCTTAAAAGAAAGATACTCTTTACTTTGGGTTTGATTGCGGTTTTTAGAGTAGGCGCTTATGTTCCTATTCCAGGGATAAATGCCCATGCTTTAGCCCGGTTCTTTGAGAGTAAATCTGGTACCCTTTTTAGTTTGATGAATATGTTCTCAGGTGGGGCGATGAAAAGAGCCACAGTATTTGCCTTAGGTATTATGCCTTATATTTCAGCCTCAATTATAATCCAGCTTCTTACAGCCGTTATACCATATTTTGAAAAATTAGCCAGAGAACCTGACGGCAGAAAGAAGATTACCCAATATACACGTTACGGCACAGTATTTTTATGTCTTATTCAATCACTCTTTATTGCTTCCTGGCTTGAGAATCCTGCGACTTTTGGAGGTTTACAAGTAGTACAATTTACTGGTTGGCCTTTAAGATTATTAATTATGATAACACTTACCACAGGCACAACCTTCTTAATGTGGCTGGGAGAGCAGATTACCACAGGTGGTATAGGAAATGGCATTTCACTTATAATTACAGCCGGTATTATCTCACGGATTCCTCCTGCAGTGAATCAGTTTATAGATCTTATAACGCCATTTGGCCGTGAGGCTCAGATTACACCGCCAACAATATTACTTATGGTAATGATGCTTATAGGGGTGATAATTTCGGTTATTTTGATTACTCAAGGACAGCGTAAAATTCCTGTCCAATATGCAAAGAGGATTATAGGTAGAAAGATATATGGAGGACATAGCACCTATATACCTTTCCGCGTAAACCAAGCAGGTGTTATTCCAATAATCTTTGCTCAATCAGTATTGCTTTTTCCCAGAACTCTTGCTGGATTTACTCAGAATAGATTCTTAAATACTGTAGCTAACTGGCTTACCGGTGGGCACTTAGTTTATACCATTGTTTATGGTTTGCTTATTATATTCTTTACCTACTTTTATACAGCCATTGTATTTAGACCGCAGGAGGTAGCCCAAAACTTAAAGAGAGTAGGAGGTTTTATTCCAGGCACAAGACCTGGCAGGCCGACTGAACATTATTTTGATTACATTTTAGGAAGGATAACCCTACCCGGGGCTATATTCTTAGCTATAATTGCTGTCTTGCCGAGTTTAATCAGTGCCTGGTTGAAAATACCTTATTTAATAGCCAGTTTTTTTGGAGGTACAGGTATATTGATTATTGTTGGTGTTATGCTTGATACTGTACAACAGATGGAATCACATCTTGTGATGAGGCATTATGAAGGGTTTATGAAAAAAGGTAGAATAAGATCACGGAGATGAGATGCGGATAATTCTATTAGGTCCACCTGGAGCAGGTAAGGGTACTCAGGCAGATATATTATCAAAACATTATAAGATACCTCATATCTCGACGGGCGATATCCTGAGGAAGGAGGTTAAGGATAATACAGAACTTGGTCAGGAGGCTAAAAAATATATGCAAGTAGGTGAACTTGTACCGGATGATATAGTTATAAAGATGGTGATAAAGAGAATAGAGGAGGGAGATGCAGAGAGAGGTTTTATTCTTGATGGCTTTCCGAGGAATGTAAATCAAGCAAAAGAGTTAGATAGAAGATTATCTTCAAGTCATAAAGAGATAGATTTAGCAGTTTATCTTGAGACTTCTGAAGAAGTCATCGTGGATAGACTTGCAGGAAGGAGGATTTGCAAGGATTGTCAGGCAGTTTATCATATCAAAAATATGCCACCAAAAAAAGACGGCATCTGTGATAGATGTGGAGGAAAACTCTACCAGAGAGAAGATGATAGACCCCAGACCATAAGAAATAGATTGAAAGTTTATAAGAACGAAATTCAAACTCTCCTGGATTATTATAAAGATTCAAATAAATTATATATAGTCTCAGGTGACCTATCGGCTAAAGCACTTTTTAATAGACTGATTAAGGTATTTTCAGAAAAGGGCGTTAGGTGATACTACTAAAATCTAAAAAACAGGTTGAAGATATAAAGAAGGCATGCAAAGTGGTAAGTGAGACTTTAGATCTTTTACAGAATGATATAAAAGCCGGTATAACAACCAAGGAGTTGGATGAAATAGCAGAGGATTTTATAAGGTCAAAGAAAGCCAAACCAGCCTTTAAGGGGTATAAAGGGTATCCGGCAAGCATCTGCACTTCAATTAATGCAGAAATAGTGCATGGAATTCCCTCAAAGAGGAAGTTAAAAAATAACGATATAATAAGTATTGATGTCGGAGTTGAATTAAACGGCTATTATGGTGATGCGGCTAGAACTTATGCTGTATCTGATAAAATACCACCTGAGGCTAAAAGGCTTATAGAGGCAACTAAAACTGCTTTAAGACTGGGCATAGAAAAGGCCAAAGCAGGCAATAGACTTTTTGATATATCGTATGCTATTCAAAATTATGTTGAAAGACAGGGATTTTCGGTGGTGAGGGAGTTTGTTGGTCATGGGGTAGGCATTCTCCTTCACGAGGATCCTCAGATACCAAATTTTGGAGAGCCTAATACAGGAATAAAACTTAAACCAGGGATGGTTTTGGCTATTGAGCCAATGGTGAATTTAGGCAGTTGTGAGGTAGAGATTTTAGATAACGGATGGACAGCAGTGACAAAAGATAGAAGATTAAGTGCTCATTTTGAAGATACTATATATATAGATGAGAATAAGACCGAGGTCTTAACATAAATAAGAAGGTTTTAATATGGCAAAGGAAGAAGCAATTGAAGTTGAAGGAAAAGTTCTTGAGGCGCTGCCCAATACAATGTTCAGGGTGGAACTGGATAATGGCCACAAGGTATTAGCTCATATTTCTGGCAAGATGAGAATGAATTTTATTAGAATTTTGCCCGGTGATAGGGTTAAAATAGAACTTTCTCCGTATGATTTAAGCAAGGGGAGAATAGTATATAGATTAAAATAACAGGACCCTATAAAAATGCTACTTTTGATTATCAAGATTTAAGGTA
>CAZQVU010000082.1:0-5311 GCA_964596885.1 uncultured Planctomycetia bacterium | reverse complement strand
CTGAGGCTGCCTAAATCAGACCATCTAAATTTTGCTCTGACTGCTTTAATATTATCTGTCTTTTGCATAAGACCATAATCAACTGATACAGGCTTTATCTTATTATATATATGAGCAATCCTTTTTGCTTTATCTTGCGTGTTTATCTTATATTCCTTTTTTTCAATTGCCTTAAGTTTTTGAAAAAGACCGGGCATATAAAGTTTCAGTTCATCCAAAAAGACCGACACCCTCCATATGAACGTCCCGCTATTAAAATAATACCTTTTTGATTTGATATAATTTTGAGCGCATCTAACTGAAGGCTTTTCAGTAAATCTATCTACTTCATATACATATCTATTATTGACTCTACACCTTTTTCCCAATTTTAGATAACCATAGCCGCATGATGCAAAGGTAGGTTTTATTCCTATAGTAATCAAACTATCCTTTTCTCTGGCTGCATCTTGAGCCAGTTTGATAGTCTCCTTAAATTGCTCATTGCCTTCTATATACTGGTCAGCCGGCATAACAACCATTATACTTTCAGGATTTTTCTTATTTAATCTAATAGCACCAAGACCTATAGCAGCAGCCGTCCCTTTTGCTTGAGGTTCAATTATAAAATTATCGCTTTTAATCTCAGGCAATTGCTTCTTAATAAATCCTACTTGATCTGATGAGGTTATAACATAGATATCTGCATCTTGAATCAATCTTCTGGCTCTGTCAAAGGTCATCTGGAGCATAGATTTTCCATTAAATATTTCAAGGAATTGTTTGGGCTTTTCTTTTCTTGATAAAGGCCAGAAACGTTTACCTCTACCACCGGCTAATATAAAAATAGATACATCCTTTTGTATCTTCATATCCAACTCCTAATATAATCCAGTATGATTATATTGAAACCTTCTCTTTTCTTTATAATCTTAATAATTATCTATGAGCCGCATCTGCCAGTTTTTTGACGAATGATTTTACATCTTCAAAGATGCCTGTTTTAGATTTATCCTGATGTATTCTATTTATTATGGCAGAACCTACAATTACTCCATCCGCTATCTGACAGATGTCTTTGACTTGATCCGCAGAAGATATACCAAATCCTACACAGACTGGTTTATTGGTCAATCTTTTTATCTTTATTATATCCTTTTTAATTCCCTCAGGAAGGGTTTTCCTTTCGCCAGTAACTCCTGTAAGGGATAAATAATATATGAATCCCTTAGAATGTTTAATTATGGTATTAATCCTTCTATTAGTTGAAGTTGGCGATATAAAATAGATTGTATCTATATTCATTTTTCGAGCAAACATTTCAATCTGATGTGCCTCCTCAGGTGGCAGGTCAGGAATAATCAACCCATCTATGTGGCTTTTCTTGGCTTCTGAGATAAAATTTCTAATACCGTAATGAAATATAGGGTTATAATAACTCATAATTACCAATGGAATAGAAACTGACTTTCTTATATCTCTTGCTAATGATAATACTCTGTTTAGGGATATATTATTTTTTAAGGCAATACTTGAAGCCATCTGGATTGTAGGCCCATCAGCCAGAGGATCAGAAAAGGGCATACCCAATTCTATCAAATCCACCCCAGCCTCTACCAAAATCTTAATTATCTTCTTAGTTGTATCAATATCAGGGTCGCCACAGGTCACATAGGCAATAAGGGCATGCTTACCTTCTTCTCTAAGTTCCTTAAATTTTTCCTCTATCCTGTTCACCCTGCAAGAATCCTCCTTTTTGATATAATTTAACCTTATCCAAAATAACTTATGGTAATGTTATATAATCTTACCTTTATAACCCTAAAGCCTCCTGCACAATTTCTACATCCTTATCTCCTCTGCCAGATAGACACAGGACTACTATCTCATCTTTCTTTAAATTAGGGGCAATCTTTTTTAGATAATAGATGGCATGCGCCGGCTCAAGCGCAGGAAGAATACCTTCAGTCTCGCTAAGTAATCTGAAACCCTCAAGGGCTTGCTTATCGGTTACTGCCACATATTCAGCCCTTCTGGTCTTTTTATAATAAGCATGTTCTGGTCCAACCCCTGGATAATCAAGACCTGGAGCAAGTGAATGAGCAATCTTTATCTGACCATCTTTATCCTGAAGTAGATAACTTTTAGAGCCGTGTAAAGTGCCAATATCTCCCTTTATTAATGTTGCAGCATACTTCCCCGTCTTTAATCCTAATCCGGCTGCCTCTACACCGATAAATTTGACCTTATCCTCATAGAAAGGGTGAAATAGACCTATAGAATTACTACCACCACCAATGCAGGCAATAAGATAATCTGGTAATCTTCCTTCAATCTGCAGGATCTGTTTTTTTACCTCTTTACCTATAACAGTCTGAAAGTCTCTTACCATCATAGGGTAAGGATGCGGTCCAACTACTGAACCTAATACATAATGAGTAGTTTTAACATTTGTTACCCAATCTCTTATGGCTTCATTTGTGGCATCCTTTAGAGTCTTACTTCCTGCCTCTACAGGAATCACCTCTGCTCCTAAGAGTTTCATTCTCAAGACATTCAGGCGCTGGCGCCTAATATCTTCAGTACCCATATAGATAAAACATTCAAGGTTGAATAAACTACAGGCTGTAGCTGTAGCTACACCGTGTTGACCTGCACCTGTCTCAGCAATGATGCGTTTTTTGCCCATCTTGACAGCTAAAAGAACCTGACCGATGGTATTATTTATCTTATGGGCTCCAGTATGGGCTAAATCCTCTCTTTTTAGATAAACTGTAGGTCCTTTTATCTCCTTAGAAAGGTTTTCTGCTTTATAGAGAGGAGTTGGCCGTCCAACATAATTCTTTAAGTAATAATCAAGTTCCTTCTTAAAATCCGGGTCGTTTTTATACCTATTATAGGCAACAGTTAGTTCATCTAAAGCCTTCATTAGTGTCTCGGGCACAAACCTTCCACCAAATGGACCAAAGTAACCTTTCCTATTGGGCAGTATTCTTTTCTTCTTATTCTTTTTTTGCATTTAAGATAAACCTCTCCATCAGGGTTTTAGACTTCTTACCAGGCCTCTCTTCAACACCGCTTGATACATCCACGGCATATGGCTTTATCTTATTTATAGCCTCTTTGACATTATCTGGGTTTAACCCACCAGATAAGATTACTGGCTTGTTTAATCTCTTCCATCTTCTAACTATATTCCAATCGAAAGCCTCTCCTGTGCCGCCCAATTTTTCCTTAGAATAAGTATCTAATAAATAGGCATCTGCTTCAATATAATCTTCTGCGCTTTTAAGACTATCCTCATCTTTAATTCGGATTGTCTTTATTATCCTCTTGCCGGGTTTAAAATGCAATAAGGTATGAGGATCCTCTTCACCATGGAATTGCAAGGTATCAAAAGGACAATTTTTTAAAACCTCTGAAATAAAAGAAATAGACTGATTACTGAATACCGCCACACAGTTTATAAAAGGGGGTATTGATTTTAAAATATACGAGGCATTCTCTATATTAATCTTACGCAGGGATTCGCAGAATATAAATCCTAAGGCATCACAGCCACATTCAATAGCAAATTTCGCATCTTCAAGATTAGTTATTCCACATATCTTTACTCTAGTCATTTTATAGTCTCCTCTTAATCTCATTTATTTTGCTTAATATATTCTCACTCCTCATAAATGCCTCACCCACCAATATAGCATTTACACCCAAATTTTTTAGATATATTATATCCTTTTCTGTTTCTATGCCGCTTTCAGAGACAATAATTTTGTCTTTAGCCTCTTTAATTAGCGGTATGAGTTTTTCTGTATTTTTTATATCTATATTAAATGTCTTCAGGTCCCTATTGTTTATCCCTATAATCTCAGCATCAACATCTAAGGCTTTTTTAACATCTTCTTTAGAATGAACCTCAACTAATACATCTAAATTAAGGGCATTGGCTATCTGGATAAATGAAGTCATTTGCCTTTTGTTTAATATGCTGGTTATCAACAAGATAGCATCTGCTCCTAAATAGACGGCGTGATATAACTGATATTCATCTATTAAAAAATCCTTCTGTAAGATAGGTAAAGTAGTATTCTTCTTTAATAGTGGTATATAGTTTATATCGCCGTCGAAGAATTCCTTCTCAGTTAAAACACTTAAGGCATCTACCTTTCCCCTCTCATATATCTTGGCTATCTTTAATAAATCAAAATCAACGCGTAGAATACCTTTAGATGGTGAGGCTTTCTTTAATTCAGCGATTAAAGATAATCTACCATCTTTAATAAGAGCCTCTTTAAATATCCTCTCTCTTTTTGTATCCTTTATCTTTTGCTTGAGTTCATCAAGCGGAAGTTGAGATTTTAATTCATCTATCTCCTGTTTCTTTTTTTCTATAATTCTATCTATCATAACTGATGGGTTATCTCTTTTAATTCCTCTAATTTTCTTAACGCCCTTTTAGAATCTATTGAATCACTTGCTAACTTTATCCCTTCTTTAAAATCTCGAGCCTTATCCGCAGCCACTAAAGCCGCTGCCGAATTCAACAAGACTACATCTCGTTTTGGTCCTTTTTTGCCAGATAAAACCTCTATAATAATTTTAGCATTCTCTTTGACATCGCCCCCTTTAATATCTTCTAATTGAGCTGGCGGTATATCAAAATCCTGAGGTTTTATATAATAGGTGTTTACTTCATTGTTTCTTAATTCAGATATCTTAGTTGGGCCTGTAATGGTTATCTCATCTAAACCATCTAAACCATAAACAACAAAAGCAAAACGGCTACCTAAGTTCTTTAAGACATTGGCTATAACCTCAACCAATTTCTCTTCGTAAACACCTAAGACCTGGGTATTGGCATTGGCTGGGTTTGTAAGAGGGCCAAGGACATTAAATATAGTTCTTATACCAAGTTCTCGCCTTGGTCCTAAAACATGCTTCATAGCCGAATGAAATAACGGAGCATACAAAAAACCAATACCAATTCTCTTTATACATTCAGCTACTTTTTCAGGTGGTAAGTCCAAATTGATGCCCAGTTCATTAAGGACATCGGCTGAGCCACACTGGCTGGAGATAGATTTATTTCCGTGCTTGGCTACTTTGACGCCACATCCGGCAACAACAAAGGCACAAGTGGTTGATATATTAAATGTGTTTGTACCAGAACCACCAGTACCACAGGTATCGAGGATTATCTCCTGGTTGATATTTATATCCTCTAACTTGGCGGCTTTCTTTCTCATAATTTTAGCCGCCCCCGTAATCTCTTCAACTGTTTCACCCTTTAGCCTTAAAGCAGTCAAGAAGGCTCCTATCTGGGCATCAGTTG
>CAZQVU010000081.1:0-5366 GCA_964596885.1 uncultured Planctomycetia bacterium | reverse complement strand
GTTTCACCCTTTAGCCTTAAAGCAGTCAAGAAGGCTCCTATCTGGGCATCAGTTGTCTTGCCTGACATTATCTGCTCAAAGACATTCTGCATCTGTTCTTCAGTTAAATCAATACCTTCTATTAATCTTTGAATGGCTTCTTTGATATCCATATTAATCCACCTTCTATATCTTTATAAAATTTTTCAATAACTCTTTACCTTCTTTAGTCAAAATAGATTCAGGATGAAACTGAACGCCAAAAATAGCAAACTTCTTATGCCTCAATCCCATAATCTCTTTATCTTTAGTCCAGGCAGTGATCTTAAGACAGGTTGGCAATTTCTCTCTCTGAACAATAAGAGAATGATACCGCGTTGCTATAAAAGGATTTTCTATCCCCCTAAAGATACCTCTTCCATCATGATAAATATAAGATGTCTTGCCATGCATTATAAGAGGAGACTGTATAATCTTGCCACCAAAACTTTCGGCTATTGCCTGGTGTCCAAGGCAGACACCCAATATTGGCACTTTATTACCTAATTCTCTTATGACCTCTTTAGATATGCCCGCTTCATCTGGTCTTCCTGGACCAGGAGATATAACAATCTTATCTGGATTAATTCTTTTAATCTCATTAACGGTTATCTGGTCATTCCGATATACGTTGAGGTTTTGACCAAGTTCACCCAAATACTGAACTAAATTATAGGTAAATGAATCATAATTATCTATTACTAATATCATTTTCTAATACCAACTTTTAAGATTTTCTGCTAACTCAATAGCCCTAAGCATTCCTTTAGCCTTATTTAAGGTCTCCTGATATTCCTTCTCTGGATGCGAATCAGCCACAATACCGGCTCCTGCCTGAATATAAGCAGTATCTCCTTTTACTATAATAGTCCTAATGGTTATACATGAATCCAGATTTCCTGAATAACTAAAATAGATTACACTTCCAGCATAGGGACCACGTTTATCTTTTTCCAACTCATCAATTATCTCCATTGCCCTTACTTTAGGCGCACCAGTTACAGTTCCTGCCGGAAAGGTACTCTTTATACAATCAAACATATCTTTACCTTTTTTTATCTTCCCGAGACAGTCACTTACCAGATGCATAACATGAGAATATTTTTCAATCTTCATTAATTGAGGCACATAGACAGAACCATATTGGCAGATACGTCCTATATCATTTCTTCCTAAATCAACTAACATTATATGTTCTGCCTTTTCTTTAGGATCATTTAATAACTCTTTTATTAATCTTTCATCCTCTTTCTCGTCCTTACCGCGGGGGCGCGTTCCGGCAATTGGTCTTACCTCAACCTTATTATCCTCTAATCTAACCATAATCTCAGGAGATGAGCCAATTAATCTTAAATCATCGTATTTTAAATAAAACATATATGGTGAAGGGTTTACATATCTTAAAGTTCTATAAATATCAAAAGGTTCTGTCTTTATCTTTGTTTTAAGTCTTTGAGATAAAACAACCTGTATAATCTCACCTTCTTTGATATATCTTTTAGCCTTAGAGATAATCTTCTTAAATTGCTCCTTTGTAAAATTAGATTTAAATCTTTTCTTTTGATTCCTTCTTCTTTCAACTAAGGTCTTCCTCTGGATATTCCCCCTCTTAAGCAATCTAATCTTTTCTTCTATCCTTCTTATGGCTCTTTTATAAGCGGAATCTATATCCTTATCTTTAATATAGGCATTAGATATAACCTTTAAGGTCTTAGTGACATTATCAAAAATTAAGATTGTCTCAGCCAGCATAAGATAAGAATCAGCCAAATTTAAACTATCCCTGGTTGTCTCAGGTATATCTTCAATAAATCGAACCATATCATAACCAAGATATCCCACCAATCCTCCGCAAAATCTAGGTATACCTTTGATTTTAACAAATTTATATTCTGACATTATCTTTTTTAATTCATCAAATGGATTATCTACTATTTTACGCTCTTGTTTTTTACCTTTTCTTATTATAGTCATTTCGTTATTCTTGCTTTTTATTATCACTTCAGGGTCGCTTCCCAAGAATGAATAACGTCCTACCTTCACCTGTCCTTCGACAGATTCAAACAAAAAAGAATAACTACTATTATCTATCTTACAGAATGCTGTAACAGGGGTTTCAAAATCGGCCAGTAATTCTCGGTATACCGGTATCAGATTACCCTTTTTAGCCAGTCTTTTAAATTTAGACCTGTCTGGATAATAGTTATTATTCATAAACCTTATCTGGATTAAATATCTTCTTGGCTACTATCTTTAAATTATCGAATTTACCTTCAACTTTTCTAAAAAAACAACTTCTATAACCCTTATGACAGGCGCCACCAATTTGAGCCACTTTAATCAAAAGCGTGTCCATATCACAGTCGATTAGAATCTCTTTTACAGTTTGTATGTGGCCTGAAGTCTCACCTTTCTTCCACAGTTTCTTTCTTGAGCGCGAGTAGAAATGGGTTTTCTCTGTTTCAATCGTCTTTTGAATGGCTTCCTTATTCATATAAGCCATCATTAAAACTTCATTAGTTTCTTTATCCTGAATTATAGCAGGAATTAGACCTTCTGAATTATATTTGAGTTTTTCAATTAAATTCATTCCGTTAGACCCCCTTTACTAAATACGAATAGGCTATCACAAAACTCATTCCAGTCTAAAATTTTAATCGGTGTAATCAAGAACGGCACTTTTGTGGCGCCCTAAAATACGAATATTAAATATGATTACTTACAACCTCAAGAAGCCCCGTTAGAAACTGTAAAAGCCTAACGGGACTTACAACTTATAATCTTACCATAACTCCTTTTTCTTTTAAATATTTTTTTACCTGTTTCACTGTATACTTCTTATAGTGAAAAATCGAGGCGCACAAAGCAGCATCGGCTTTGCCCTTAGTCAAAACCTCATAAATATGCCCTAATTTCCCTGCCCCACCTGAGGCAATCACCGGGATATTAACTGATTCAGAAACCCTTTTAGTCAACTCAATGTCATACCCTGCCTGCGTACCATCATAATCCATACTGGTTAATAGTATCTCGCCTGCACCATATGATTCTACCTCTTTAGCCCACTCGATAGCATCTATACCAGTAGGTGTTCTGCCTCCATTAATATAGACTTCCCAACCTGCGACTTTCTTTTTTGCGTCAATAGCGACCACAATACACTGACTTCCAAATCTCTTGCTTGCTTTTTTTATAAACTCAGGATTTTTAACTGCCTGAGTATTAATTGAAACCTTATCGCATCCGGCTTTAAGTAGTTGCCTGATCTCTCCTATTGTCTTTATCCCACCGCCTACTGTAAAAGGTATAAATACACATTCGGCTGTCTTTTTTACAACATCAAGCATCGTTTTTCTCATTTCATAACTTGCCGTAATATCCAAAAAGACTAACTCATCGGCTTTTTGCTCCTCGTATCTTTTAGCAGCCTCAGCCGGGTTACCTGCATCCTTTAGATTTAAAAATTTAACCCCTTTAACTACCCGGCCGTCTTTTACATCCAAACAGGGAATTATCCTTCTGGCTAACATAGTTAAATACTCTGAGCCTCCTTTAGAGATATCTTCCTATCATAAAGAGCCTTGCCAATTATAACTCCTTCTAATCCGTAACCTTCCAGGTTTTTTAAATCTTTTATATCTTTGATTGTTGATATTCCACCTGAGACAATAACAGATAAATTAGTCCTATTTAAAAAATCCTGAATTTTTTTAATGTCTACTCCACCTAAGGTACCGTCTGATTTTATATCTGTATATATAAGAGTCTTGACTCCTAAAGCCTCTAATTCATTAGTAAAATCTATTGCCTTAAGATGTGAACTTTTCATCCAGCCCCGAATCATAACCTCGTCATCTTTAACATCCACACTTACTATTATTTTATCCTGAAAGTCTAAAATAGCCTTATTAAGCAGTCTTCTATCTTCACAAGCCGCTGTAGAGAGTATTACTCTCTTTATGCCTAAGGATATTAATTTTTTGATATCCTCATAGTTTCTTATACCACCGCCAACCTGAATAGGGATATCCACCCTTCTTAAGATTGCCCTTATAGAGTCCAAATTCTCCATCTTTCCTGATAAAGCCCCATCTAAGTCTACTACATGAAGCATCCTGGCACCTTCTTTCTGCCATATATAGGCTATATCTTCAGGCCTTTCAGAATAGATTGTCTCCTTACTAAAATCGCCTTTAGTTAATCTAACAACTTTGCCTTTTCTTATATCTATAGCAGGAATTATCAACATAATTTATATCTCAATGAAGTTTTTTAATATCTTAAGTCCAACCTCTTGACTCTTTTCAGGATGGAATTGCGTAGCATAGATATTATCCTTTGAGATTGAAGAACAAAACTTGATTCCATATTCAGTAATTGTTGAGATAATCGAACTATCTTCTGGTATAGCTACATATGAATGAACAAAATAAACAAAACTTCCATCCTTAATCCCTTTAAATAGCCGGGATTCCTTACCTCTTTCGGTTAGATGAATCTGATTCCATCCTATATGGGGAACCTTTAGCCTTTTTCTGTTAACTTCAGATGGAATCCTTTTTATCTTCCCCTCTAATATACCCAGACCTTTTATATTTGGTGCCTCTTGACTTTCTTCAAATAGGAGTTGAAGCCCCAAGCAAAGGCCTAAAAAAGGTTTCTTATCTTTAATGGCTGATTTTATAGGTTTAATTAAACCTCTTTTAGAGAGTTCCTTTAAACCATCATAAAATGAACCTACTCCCGGAAAGACTATCTTGGAGGCTTTTCTTATAACATTAGCGCTTGATGTAACCTTTATTTTAGCACCTATCTCTTCGAGTGCCTTCGCCACACTTCTTAGATTGCCCATTCCATAGTCTATAACCGCTATCATAGATCAATTATACCTTTAGTTGAGGGAATTCCTTGACGTCGGGGGTCAATTGATGTAGCCTGTTTTAAAGAAAGGCCCAGAGCCTTAAAGATTGCTTCCAGTAAATGATGGGTATCCTGACTTCCTTTAATTATGCCGATATTAAGGTTAATACCACACTGCTTAATGAAAGATTCAAGAAAATGTTCTGCCTCTTCCAGGGAATATCTTAAATCAGGTGATTTTTCAGGCAGGAATTCCTTTTCAGCATAATTAAATTTAGGACGTCCGCAGATATCAACTACAACCCTTACCAGACATTCCTCCATAGAACCGAAGGCATAACCGAATCTCTCTATGCCTTCTGCCTTGCCTAAAGCTTCCTTCAAGGCTTTACCTAAGGTTATTCCAACATCTTCATTGGTGTGGTGGATATCTATATCTAAATCACCTTTAGCCTTTATCTCTAAATCAAACAAAGAAAAGAAAGAGA
>CAZQVU010000080.1:3734-5383 GCA_964596885.1 uncultured Planctomycetia bacterium | reverse complement strand
GCCTGCCCCGTAACATCCCATCGGGATTGTTATGGGGACATTGACAAAATCTATCGTATAGTATATACTTATTTCTGTAAATAATCATTTTTGATTATTTTTAGAAACGGAGAAAAAAAAGATGAATTATCTCAATTTTAAAAATAAATTTAGAGATATGCCGATTATTTTTACGAAAGATTTATTCAACACAGAAGTCAAAAAAATGCAACTGATGTGTAATCAATTGAGCCGTTGGCGTCAAAAAGGCTTGATTATTAAACTTAAGCGGGGTGCATATATTTTAAATGAAGCAGATAGAAAATATAATCTAAGTCTGCAATTTATCGCCAATCAACTTTATGGACCTTCTTATGTAAGCGTAGAGTTTGCTTTTAACCTTTACGGGTTAATTCCGGAGAAGGTTTCCGATGTTACCTCGGTTACTACCAGAAAAACTATGGTTATTAAAAATGATTTGGGCATATTTAGTTACCAGCATATTAAACCAGATGCCTTCAGGGGTTTTAAACTCTTGAAGGAGGATTCTGGCTTGACAGTTTTTATTGCAGAACCCGAAAAAGCGGTGGTTGATTTTCTATATTTAAACCTCAGTAAAATTCCTATTGATAATATTGCGATTTTTAAAGATTCATATCGGTTTCAGAACTTAGAACAACTTAAGACGACTAAGATTATAGAACTGTCTAAACTATTTAATAATCCAAAATTAATGAAAGTGGCGGCGAATTTCTGCGATTTTATCAAAGAAGAGGTAAAACAATGATTGAAATTCTAAAAAAACAGTTTACAGAAAATATGCCCCCAGAAGAGAAACTTAACAGACTGAGAGAATTCCTGCAGATTGTAGCCCTTAAGATTCTTTATGATGGAGGCTTTCTCAATAAACTTGCATTTGTTGGTGGAACAGCGCTAAGGGTTTTATACGACATCAAGCGTTTTTCAGAAGATTTAGATTTTTCGCTTATCCAGAAAAAAGACTATGATTTTTTAGAACTAAACGCTAAACTTATGCGTGGCTTCAAACTTTACGGACTTTCTCTCAAGACTAAACCTCAAAATGAAGAAAAAAACAATGTTCATAGTACATTTTTGAAATTTAGCGGTCTCTTAAAGAGTGTTGGGCTTTCGGCTTTGGAAAACCAAAAACTATCTATTAAATTAGAGATTGATACAAACCCTCCTAGGGGAGGAAATATCACTACTACCTTAATTAATAAAACTTATATCATTAATATTACCCATTTTGATTTGCCTTCCGCTTTTGCAACTAAACTTCATGCATGCTTTTACCGAAAATTTACCAAAGGCAGGGATATTTATGATTTTATTTGGTATATAAGCAGAAAAATAAAACCCAATTATACACTATTAAACAATGCTATTAAGCAAACCGAAGGTTCTAATGCGCGCTTAAATGAGAAGAATTTCAAAGAATTCCTTTTAAAGAATATTGAAAAGATAGATTTTAATCAGGCAAGAAGAGATGTTGAGAGATTTTTAGAAGACAAAAGCGAACTAAAGCTTTTTGATAAAAAGCTAATTATAAACAGTATTGAGTCAATTTATTCACACTGATAAGGTAATGAACTATAAGCCAGCGGGACTTATGACTTAGGACATAGGACTTTGGACTTAGGACTTAGGAC
>CAZQVU010000080.1:0-3634 GCA_964596885.1 uncultured Planctomycetia bacterium | reverse complement strand
TATTATATTTCTGTTAATCCCTATTTTTAAGGACTAAATGAAATGGATTACTATAGTTTTTCTCAAACGCTTAAAAGAAACAAACTGCCTCTTTTTTCTCTAAGAGACCTTGAAAATCTCTTTCCAGAGGAAAAAGCAAAGACTCTAAAGAATAATCTCAACCGCTGGACAAACTCAGGCCGTATTACTCGTTTAAAGAGAAACCTATACGAAATAACAGAACTATGTGAGGATTTAGAAATCCCAGACCTTTATATTGCAAATCGTCTTTATTTACCATCGTATGTCTCTTTAGAAACAGCCCTTTCTTTTTACAGTATTATTCCTGGAGTTGCAGTCAATGTTACTTCAGTTACTACGCGGCCAACGAGGTTATTTAAGAATAAATACGGACAGTTCATTTATAGAACTTGCCAAAAAAGAGCATTTATCGGTTATCGGCTCGTAAGATACGAAGGAGTTAAGATTTATATGGCAGATAAAGAGAAAGCATTAGTTGATTTCCTATATTATCGTTTACGTTCAAATAGATATTTTGATCTAAAACAAGAAAGACTAAATGAAAGAATCTTAAAAGACTTAAACTGGAATAAAGTCTTAAAATATGCCAGATTATTTAATAAAAAAGTTGTAAAAATAGTAAAGGATATTAGATGTTAAACTTAGAGTATCTTTTAGAAGAGGCTGAAAGTAATGGCTTGCCTACTTTGAAAAGAAGAGCAATATTAAGAGAATATCTTCAGACAATAATCTTAAATGGAATTTATGTAAGCGACCTCTCGAAGAAGATTTATTTTATGGGGGGTACTGCCTTACGATTTTTTTATAATCTGCCAAGATTTTCAGAAGATTTGGATTTTAATGCTTCTGATTTAAATAGCCAAAGGTTCAAAGAACTCATCCGACAGAATGTAAAGTCTGCTCTTTTAAAAGAAGGGTTTTCAGTAGAACTCTCCTTCAAGCAAAGAAAGAAGTTATTTATGGCTGATTTAATGTTTAAGGAAGTAGTTCAACAGTATAATATTACAGATGATCAGAAAGCCACCTTAATGATTAAGGTCGAAGTAAATTGCCCTAAATGGGAACTTAAGACAGAATCTAAAGTTTTAAGCCAATATGGCTATAATTTTTCTTCTATCTTAATGAGTAGAGGCAATCTTCTTTCTGAGAAACTCTCTGCTTTATTGAATAGAGAAAGAGGAAGGGATATCTATGATTTATTATTTATGCTTAAGAGGAAATTTCCATTTAACGAGGGGGTTCTTAAGGCAAATAAGATTAAAGGTAATCCCAAAGAGGTTATCTTACAGCATTTAAATTCACTTACTCAAGATAAGTTAAAACATTTAGCTGAACAGGTCAGACCATTTTTATTTAAAGAAGAAGATGTAGAATTGATTTTAAAAGCCAAACTATACGCAGAAAAGTTTTTAGAAAATTACTAAACACTGTTTTCTTTGTCTTTGCAGTATCTACCTACGAGGTGGCCGAATGGACTCTCGATTGTTATGGAGACTTGTGACTTAAGGACATAGGACTTAGGACATAGGACTTAGGACATAGGACATTTCTTACTAATATGATAAACTTTAACTTGTTACTTTACTTTTACGCTCTGCGCTATGCCCTATGCCCTTTACCCTATGCTCTATAATCACCTACAGCCTAAGCCGAATGGACTCCCTGCAGGTGGCATGGGGTTTCGATTGTTACGGGGACATAGGACTTTGGACATAGGACTAAAAAGAGAGGAGAAAGTTATGTTAAAGAATATATTAATAATTGTAGTTTTTTTATTGACGGTGTTGCCTAATTTATCGGAGGCGACTACAGTAGGTCTTTGGCTTTTTGATGAAGGAGCAGGTGATACAGCATTAGATGCAAGCGGATACGGCAATCACGGCACATTAGGAGGAGAAGTTCCAGGCGATAAGCCAAACTGGGTAACAGGTAAATATGGTTCAGCTTTGTATTTTGATGGAGTAAATGACTGGCTTAACTGCGGAAATGACTCAAGCCTGGATATAACCGGCAACTTAACAATTGAGTTCTGGATGAAGCCCGAAAACTGGTATAGGAATGATGGCACCTACACCAGTATTATTATGAAAGGTGATAATCCTGCGCATGGTTATAATACCACCTATGATATAGGTCATGCAAACAGCGGTAGTCATCCAATAAAGTTCAGTTATTATAATGGTAGTTGGATAGATGTTGTAGATACAAGTGGTGTTAGTTATTCTGATGGTGTTTGGTACCATATAGCGGTAGTTGTAGATACAGACAATAATTATGTCAAGTTTTACAGAAACGGCAGTCTATTAAGTCAGGTAAGTAATGATTTTAGTTCTAATCCTTTGCCTTCAACTGATAAGCGTTTTGTTATGGGAAGGTTTAATAACAGTGTTGAATGGTACCAGGGAGTACTTGATGAAGTAAGGATATCAAATACCGCCTTATCTCAAGATGAGTTAGGGTATAACCATTCTTTGGTTCCAGAACCAGGTGCTATGATGCTGCTTTATAGTTTAACTACAGGCTTATTTGGTTTTGCTGGATTAAAAAGAAAGTTTTTAAAAAGATAGTTGTTTTGATATCTGTTACTTTACTTTTACACTATGCTCTTTGCCCTTTGCGCTCTGCCCTATGCCCTTTGCCCTATGCTCTATGCTTCTTAAAGTTGAGTATTTGGAGTAGAAATGGATAACAATGGTTTATTTAAGCTGAAAGATAAATTCCGTGGTTTATTTCAAACAGAAGGCACACTTTCCCAGAAAGCCGCAAGGGGTGGAGTGTGGGTGTTTGGGTCTTTTTTATTCAGTAAGGTTTTGTTTTTCATTCGGACCATTATCTTGGTGAGGCTACTTACACCTGAAGATTTTGGTTTGATGGGTATCTGCTATGTTGCTATAGGCGCTATGGCTGTCTTTACTGAGACTGGATTTAATCAGGCACTTATTCAGAGAAAGGAACACTCAGATGATACCTTAAATACCGCCTGGATTATATCAATATTAAGAGGTTTAGTTTTATTTTTATTATTGTTCTTTTTATCGCCTTTAGTGGCATCGTTCTATAATAATCCGCAGATTGAGCCAATACTTAAAGTTATTGCCGTTTCATTTTTATTTACTGGTTTTACGAATATAGGGCTTATTTTATACACCAAAGAACTTAATTTTAAAAAGAGGGTTGTCTATGATCAGGCAACAGCCATATTATCAATTATCGTTACAGTTGCTTTAGCATATTGGTTGAGGAATGTCTGGGCTTTAGTCTTAGGGCAGGTTGCTGGCGCTCTAATAGGTATGAGTTTATCGTATTGGGCGCATACTTTCAGGCCTAAGTTTAGATTTAGGCTTGATATCGCAAAGGAGTTGTTTCATTTTGGGAAATATGTATTTTTATCAGGAGTAATTATATTTTTAATTACTCAAGGTGATGATGCCCTGGTTGGTAAGGTTTTAGGTATGAGCGCCCTGGGTTTTTATTTACTTGCGTACAGGTTATCTAACCTACCAGCAACAGCAATTACCTATGTAATATCTCAGGTGAGTTTTCCTGCTTATTCTAAATTGCAGGATGATATACCTCGATTAAGAGAAGCATATAAAAAAGTGTTAAGTTTTAC
>CAZQVU010000079.1:0-5386 GCA_964596885.1 uncultured Planctomycetia bacterium | reverse complement strand
GGTCCATATGGAAAAGATAAGATTATTGTACCTGAAGGTCACTTCTATGTCTTAGGAGATAACAGCGGAAATAGTAAAGATTCCCGTTTTTGGGGATTTGTACCTGAGGAAAACAGAATAGGAAAAGCCTTCCTTATCTGGTGGCCACCTCATAGAATCAGATTACTAAAGTAATGATTAATTTGAAGTTAAGTATAAAATATGATATCATTATTATAAATGATATATCTAATAAAGAAAGATTTTAGTTTAGCATTAATTATTTCATTAATCTGCCATAGTCTTCTTTTTTTTCTTTTTCAAGAGTTTTTATTAAATAATAAAATCTTACATTATAACAACCTTGAAGTTACTTATCTTTTATCTCCACCAAAAAACAGTCTATGCACCTCAATTCATGAAACTAAAGATATAGATAAAACTCAAGGGATTATTTCAAAACCTTATGAAATTAATAGACTTACAGTAGATAAGTTCAGTCAGCCAGAAGTCAAAACTTCTTCATATAAAACAGAAAAAGTTCTTAATAAAAAGGCTGAAGTGAAACCATTAGTAGATACAGGAATAAAAATCACTCCTGCTTATATAACTTATTATCAGCTTCTCCGAGCAAAAATAAAAAGATATGTTGAATATCCAAACTTTTCAATCAATGGTCAAGTTTATCTTGATTTTACTTTAGGTTCTAATGGTAAGTTGAAGATGATAAAAATAAATGAAGAGATGTCATCATCTAATGTTATATTAAGAACCGCTGCTTTAGAAAGCATAAAAAAAGCAACTCCTTTTCCACCGTTTCCAGATGAATTAAATCAGGATGAGGCAACTTTTAAGATAATCATATCTTTCCAGAACGAATAATGTTCTATAGAGATATTATCAAGGTAAACGACCTCAACTGCTATGAAATACATCAAAAGGAATCGAATATCTTTGTCTGCACCAAAGGAGAGTTTAAGTCTGAAGCTAAATTATACTTGGATGAGGCAAGGAACCAGATAGAGACCTATATAAAAACCTATCCTCATTTTGGAGTCAGTTTTAAACCTATAAAAGTTGATACTGCCGCTCCTTCCTTAATACGATCTATGCAGGGAGCCTCAATATCAACAAATACAGGTCCTATGGCTTCGGTAGCAGGTGCAGTTTCATTCTATGTTGGCCAAAGATTATTAAAATTCAGCGATGAGGTCATTGTGGAAAATGGTGGAGATATCTTTTTAAAATCTTTAAAAGAGAGGATAGTCTTAATTTATGCTGGTAAATCTCCTTTAAATAAGAGGATTGCCCTCAAAGTACCAATTTCATCAAAACCATACGGCATCTGCACTTCAAGTGGTACCTTAGGCCATTCTTTTAGTTTTGGTAAAGCAGATGCGGTGGTCATAATATCACACGATAGTATACTCTCGGATGCCTGGGCAACTAGAATTGCCAATATGATAAAGAAGGAGTCTGACATAAAAAGAGGAATAAATCTATTGAAAAAACAATCTAAGATTTTAGGAGGTCTAATCATAAAAGGTAAAAAGTTGGCTATTGCAGGCAAAATTCCAATAAAAAGTATTTGACAAAACTTTTAGTTATGATATAGTTAATCTTGTTAAGTATTTTCTTTATTCATAAAAGGAGATGAGGATATGGAATCAAGTGATGTATATATCTTTGTTGAGAGACTTACCAGTTTAATAAATGAGATAGGTGAAAAGATTATGCCTGTCAGGGTTAAAATTCTAAAAGCAAACACATATTCTAAAACCCAGATATTAACTTTAAGCCGATTGTATAATCACAAATACTGTTTCATCTCTGAATTAGCCGACTATCTATCTATAAGTTTACCTGCTACAACCGGTCTAATAAGGAGAATGGTTAGAAATAATTTAGTTAAAAAAGAAAGGGATACCAAAGATGCAAGAATGGTAAAAGTTAAACTCACACAAAAAGGCAGAAACTTTTTTAAGGCGGTATATTATAAGAAAAAGAAAAAGATTATTGAGTGTCTTAAAAGATTTAAAGAAGAGGATAGGAAGAATATAATAAAATATCTTAGTCAGCTGGGTAAGGCGATAGAGAAGGTGAAGGATTAAAACTAATTAAAAAAGGAGGTAAGAGAAGATGGCAGAGGAAAAGAAATCCAATGTCGGTAAAATGTTAATGAAGATTATTCTTGGAATTTTATTGATAGCCGTAGGTGCTTTTTTTATATATACCTGGTGGCAGGACTTATTAACTCTTATTAAAGGAGCAGTCGGCATTGTTTTTGTATTGGCCGGATTGATCTTCTTTGCTATAGCCAAGGATTAACAATTTAATTCCAACATAATATTTAAAAAAACTATGAGACCTAAAATTGGCTTAGCCTTGGGCGGAGGTGGTGCCCGAGGCTTTGCCCATATAGGCACTTTAAAAGTCTTAGAAGAACACAGAATTCCTATTGATATAATAGTTGGTTCAAGTATGGGGGCTATTATAGGTGGGGCATATTCTCTTAGACCTGATGCAAAACTATTAGAAAAGAGGGTATTAACTTTTTCAGAAAAAAAGACTATAAAGAAATTAGAGTCTCTTGCAGCCAAGGATGAACAAGAAGAGAAAATGTTAATCTTTAAAAGACTGGCTACATTTGTAACCGATGTTTATCTATGGAATCTAACTGCTATAAAAGGATGTATTATAGAAGCCGCACAAATTGAAGAAATCATTAGAGATTTAGTCGACAAGAAGGATTTTAGCCAGACTAAGATAAAATTTGCCTCAGTGGCTACAGATGTAAATACAGGTAAACAGGCAATCTTTACTGAGGGCGATTTATGTGATGCCATTTATGCCAGTTCAGCAATTCCTGGCGTCTTTCCACCAAAAGAGATCAAGGGTCAGTTATTGATAGATGGTGGTATAGTTAATCTTATGCCAGCGGATTGTGCAAAGTCATTAGGGGCTGAGATAGTTATAGGCATTGATGTAGATATGGATATAAAGCCAAAACATTTCAAGCATGGCTATGATATCATCTTTAGGGCTGATGATATAAGAAGGCATGAACTAAATCTTCTTAAGATGAAAAATGCAGATATCATAATCTCTCCTGAGGTGAAAAATTTAAGTTGGGCTCATTTTTCAAAGGCTGAAGAAGCCATAAAAAAGGGTGAGGAAGCGACACGACTTATGATGCCTTTAATTAAAAGAAAGACTAAAAAAATCAACCTCGTATCAAGATTTAAATCTCTTTTTAGTAACTTGAGTAAAAGACAAGGAGGGCAGATATGGCTCTAGTTAAAGACATTAAAAATCGCCTCAAGGCCCATTCAATAAGAAGGATTATAAATTTAATGGCTAACGCATCAGATAAAAATTTAATAAGGATGACAAAGATTGCTGAACACCTCACCAATAACCAGGATATTAAAAACCAGGCCAGAGAATTGAGAAGGTACTTCCAGGAAGGTCATCCTTCGGTTGAATTGGGTAAGAAGGTTCTTGAACGACTTAATGGAAATTGCAGAAAAAAATTAATTAATAACTTTTTTATTAATGCTGGTATCCTGGGGAGAGAAAAGTGTGAGGAATTTAGGAAAATAGAAGGCTTTGAACCTCCCTGGTTTTTACTGCTCAGTCCTACGATGAGATGTAATCTCAACTGCAAGGGATGCTCAACCAGAGAATTTGACTCGGCAACCGACCTTGACAGACAGGTTCTGGATAGAGTTTTAAATGAGGCTAAAAATGAATTGGGTATATATTTTATAGTCACCTTAGGTGGTGAGATGTTCGTACGAGAAGATATATTCGATATTTGGAAAACCCACAATGATATGTACTTCCAAATTTATTCTAATGGCACTTTGATAGATAGGGAAAAGGCTAAAAAATTAGCAGAAGTAGGTAATGTAACAGTATGTTTTAGCGTAGAAGGGTTTGAGAAAGAGACTGATGCAAGGAGAGGTAAGGGTGTCTGGAATAAAGTTATGGAGGCTATGGATAATTTAAAAGAGGTAGGAGTGCCCTATGGTTTCTCTTGCACTATGACCAGATATAATGCTGATATAATAACAAGTGATGAATTTATAGACTTTATGATTAAAAAAGGTTGTATTATTGGATGGTATTTTCAGTATATTCCAATTGGTAAAAATCCCGATATAAATCTTATGCCTACTCCTCAACAGAGGAATCAATTGAGAAAAATGGTGATGCGTGTAAGAAATACAAAGCCACTATTTTTAGGTGACTTCTGGAATGATGGTCCTTATGTTGGAGGTTGCATTGCAGGTGGAAGACAGTATCTGCATATAAACAACAGGGGTGAAGTTGAACCTTGTGGTTTTGTTCATTTTACTGTAGACGGCCTTAATGTCTATGAGAAATCTTTGAAGGAAATTTTAAAATCTCCTTTTTATACGGAGATGCGTAGAAGAGTCCAGGCGCAAGGTTGCCAGGATAGGTACTCTGATAATATGTTGACACCTTGTATGATTATTGACCAACCATGGGTTCTAAGAGAATTGGTTGAAAAACACAGGGCATATGCAACCGATGGAGGAGATAGGTTGCTTTCAGGTGAAGTTGCCAGGGGACTTGATGAATACTCAAAGAGGATTCATGCTATCTATGACAAAATCTGGGAAGAGGAGTATTCAGAATATGCAAAAAAATATAGGGAAGAATTTCAAAAAGATTAAGAAAAAACTGCTGTGAGGCAGATATCAGAAGACAGACTTTTTTGTCGTCTGTATTCTGCCTTCTGTTGTATGAACGCTAATAAAGAAGGAGGTGAAAACAGATGAAGAAAGTGTATTTAGCAACATTAGTGGTTATGGTAGCTGGTCTCATAGGTATGCCATCTATTGCTCAGACAAATTTGCTTAAAAATCCTGGTTTTGAAATAGAAGGATATGATGGTGCAAATAAAGCGGAGAGTTGGGATATCTGGATGGGTGAACGCCTGAATGAGTTTCCCCGAAATGGTAATTGGTCATTGCATAGTTGGGCTTTTGACGGCGAGGGAGATGGCGGTGCCTGGCAAGGTATTACTGTGACTCCTGGAACTAAAATTGAGTTTAAAGGTTACCTTATGAGCCCCGGTGAAGTAGGGGTTTTTCATAAAGATCCTCTTAAAAATGGAGCAGAAGCATTCCTTGAAATTGAGTGGTTTCGAGGCAATACCAAGCTGAGCAGCGTAAGAAGCGAAAAGGTCAGAGGAGCAACTGACTGGAAATTGTATTCGGTAACAGGAACAGCTCCTTTAGGTGCCGATTCTGCCAGACTTGTCGCCAAGGTAGTATCTGTCTATGGTTCCTCAGGGGATATTTATTTTGATGATTTAGAGGCGAAGATTATTTCTAAGTAGATGTTATATATTAGGAAAATTAAGGTCCCTACATAT